>JADGRT010000183.1 GCA_017880715.1 Verrucomicrobiia bacterium
ATGCGCTTGCTGGGACGGATGAACCGCTGGACTTTTTCGATGACCTTGTTGGCCGCGGCGCGCAAGCTGTTCACCAGGCCCTTGGGTGTGGGTTCGGAAACGTGAATGGGCTGGAAGGTCCGGTCTCCGTTCGCATGGGCCGGCGGCTCGTGCGCTTTGACGGGCGCCGGCGCCGCGGATTGGGGCGCCCCCGCCTGCTCGGGAGGCGCGTTAGGGGCCAGTCCGGCCGCGCGATTCTCGGCGCGCCGGATTTCCTCTTCGTGCCGGCCTTGATCGAAGATGGGCTCCTGGACCACCTTGGCCTTGGCCACCTCGCTGCGCGCCTCGGCCGCCGCGCGTTCCTGGCGCGGGTTGCTGGCCGCCAGGCCGCCGGCGGGCCGGAAGCGCATGGTATGGCGTCGTCGATTGGAGAAATTACGTTCGTTCATAACTTAGTAGGATTTTCGATAGATGTGGACGTTTTGCAAAATGCCGATGGCGATCAGGAAGCAGAGCACCGACGAGCCGCCGTAACTGAGCAGCGGCAAGGGAATGCCGGTGACGGGCATTAAGCGAATGTTCATGCCGATATTGATAAACACGTGGCTAAAGATCAGGGTAACCACCCCGACCGCCAGCAGTCTTCCCAGGCGATCGCGGGCCTGGCCGGCCGTTCTGATGCCGCTGAACAGAACGACCCCATAGAGCGCGATGACCGTCACGCTCCCCA
The DNA here is from genome assembly GCA_017880715.1 of Verrucomicrobiia bacterium. Lineage (GTDB taxonomy): Bacteria > Verrucomicrobiota > Verrucomicrobiia > Limisphaerales > UBA1319 > JADGRT01. The sequence goes on from JADGRT010000183.1 coordinate 710, forward strand.
TGAATCCTTTCTCCTCGGCAATAACGGAGAAAATGAAGTCATTGTGCGCCACCGACCGCGGCAGATACCCCAGGGTGCTTTGCATCCCCCGCCCCCAGCCTTTCCCGGTCAGCCCGCCGGAACCGACGGAGATGAGCGCCTGCCGCACGTTATACGAACTGGCGTCCCGTAGTCGCTGACGCTCCGCCGCGGTGGCGTTCGGCGGCGCGTAATCGCGGCCGAAATAGACCAGCAGCCGGCGCCGCTGGTAATCTTCCAGTTTAATCTGCCAGCCGGGCGGCGCGAACAAGACATCGATCAAGATCAGCGCCACCAGCAGGCCGGCGCCGGCGAGCAGCCGCTGCAGATAAGCCGCCGGCACCCCGGCCACCAACATCATGAGCAGGCCCACGGGCAGCAATACCAGCGCGGAGCCGAGGTCCGGCTCTAATAGTACCAGCACGAACGGCAGCACCGTCAATCCCAGCGCCCGCCCAAAAACCGGCCATTGGCGCAGTTCTTTGCGCGGCCGGCTCAGAAAATGAGCCAGGGCAAAAATAAAGCCCAGTTTGGCGAACTCGGAAGGCTGGAATTGGAGCGGCCCCAGATCGATCCAACGCCGCGCGCCCCAACCATGCGTGGTCCCGATGCCTGGAATTAACACCGCCACCAAGCATAAAACCAGAAGTCCATAGGCGACCAGGGACCAGCGGGACAGGACGCGATAGTCCAGCACGCAGGTCACCCCGGCCAGCCCCAGGCCGGCGCCGCACCAAACAATCTGCTTGAAAAAGAACTGCCCGTACCAGGGCACCTGCCGGGCCGTTTCTTCGGCCATTTTAGCGCTGGCAATGAAGATCACGCCCAGCAGCATCAGCCCCAGAACGGCCGCAACCATCAGCCAGTCCACCCGCCGCTGGCGTTCGTTGAGCGCGGATTCGTACATCAGTTTTGAACCAAGTGGCCGGCCTTTCCCGGCTCGGCCGACTCCAGCTTCTGGATGGCCTGGTAAATTTTTTGCGCCACCGGCGCGCACGTGACGCCGCCGCCGCCGCCGCCCTTGACCAGGACGACCACCACGTAGCGGGGGCTTTCATACGGCGCAAACGAGACGAACCAGGTATCCTTGCTCACCAACCGCCCGCCCTGCTTGTTCTCGGCGGTGCCGGTTTTGCCGCAAACCCGGAAACCGGCGACAAAGGCGCGGTAGCCGGTGCCCTCCTGCCGGTCTTCCACGTCGGCCAACATCGCCGCCCGCACCAATTCCAAATGCTGCTGCGCCACCCCGAGGTTGCCGCGCAACCGTCCCGCCGGAAACGAGCGCACCACCGTGGGCGAAAGGGGATCCGGCGTCTCAATCTGAACCGCCAGCCTTGGCCAGTACATTTTGCCGCCATTAGCCACCGCCGCCGTCATCAAGGCCACCTGCAACGGCGTCAGGGCCACATCCCCCTGACCGATGCTGAGGCGTGCCGTATCGCTCACGCGCCAAGGATTGCCCTGCTCTCTGCGTTGATTCATCATGGCCTCGGTGGGAAAGATTCCGGAGATTTCCTGGAAATTGGGAACCTCGGTCCGTTCGCCGAGAAAGAACCGGTGTCCCATCTCCAGCAGGCGGGCCTTGCCCATGTTGGTTCCCTGGTGGATGAAATAGGTGTTGCAGGACTTGATGAAGGCGCGCCGGAAATCATAGTCGCCCGGTGGCGCTGTGTCGCGGCTGAATTGGGAAAAGCCCGGGCTGTGGAAAACCTCGTGAGGATCCAGCAGATTAGCCTCGAGGCCGGCCAGCGCGGTGACGATCTTGAACGTGGACCCGGGCATCGCGAAGCCATAGGTGGCGAGGTTGACGGTGGGATTCAGGTTGGTGTCGTTAAGCGTCCGCCATTCCTCGACGCTCACCCGCGGGATGAACACGTTCGGATCATAGGAGGGCGATGACGCCAACGCCAGCAGGTCGCCGTTGCGCGGGTTCAGCACCACGACGGCGGCGCGCGCGTTGTTGCCCAAGGATGCGCGCATGGCATCCTCGGAGGCCTTTTGAATCCGGGCGTCGATCGTCAGGATCAGGTTCAATCCGGGTTCGGCGGGCGAAAAAAAGTGTTCGGCCTGACGGTAGCCCAGATTATTAACCAGCACATATTTCGCGCCGGCTTTCCCGCGCAGTTCCTGATCGAAGGCCGCCTCCACGCCCACCACCCCCTTAAAATCGAGGAGGCGGTAGTTAAAAAAGGTGTCGTCATCGCTGTTGGAGGTTTCATCCCGCCGCAGGTAGCCCAGCAAAGGACCGGCGGTCGTGCGCTGGGGGTAGTAGCGCAGGGGTTGGATTTCCAAATCGACACCGGGCGGCCGGCCGGGTTGCTCCAAAAAGCGGGCGATGTTGGTGGCATCGAGATTATCCAAAATCGTCATCGGCAGCGCGCGGCTTTGGTCGTAATGCCGCTGAAACCGCTCCGGATCCAACCGCAGCGGCTGGCCCAACAGCGCGCCCACCTGGTTCACCAAGTTGCTGGCCACGGTGTAGCGGGTTTGCTGTCCGAGCCGTTCCTTCGCGGCGCGGCTGAGCCGGCGCCCCGGCCGTTGCCGCTCATACTCCTGTTGAAACAGCTTGCTCAGTTCATCAAGGTATAAATTAAGATTGTAACTGGGCCGGGATTCGGCCAGCAGCCGGTGGTCGCGATCCAGAATCTGACCGCGAATGGCCGGGACGCGCACGGTGCGGAAGGACTGGTTTTTTTGGCTCTCCACGTAATGCCTGGAAGAAAACACCTGGAGATACCCAAGGCCGGCCAGCAGCAGGCCCAATCCGGCCAGGACCAGCAGGGCCAGCGTGCGCAACGACGGATCGCTTCTCTTCAGTTGGTCGAAAATCAGCATGCTCAGTGGCGTCCGCGTTTCAACTCCCGGTCGGGCCGGAAGCTCGACTCGCGGATCTGGGGATAACTGAAAGTCCGGCTCAGAAAACGGCAGGTCCAGAAGACCGCCGGGGCCGCCAAGGCACCGCTCAGAGCCATGACTCCCACCTGCCAAAGGGTGAACCAGCCGACCAGGGGTTCGTAACCCAGACTCAGCAGAAACAACAGCGTGATTCCCGGCGCGCTGGCGCTGGCCGCGCCGCCCAGCATCATTTGCACCCGAAGGTCGTCCTGAACGATCAGGTCGCGGTAGCGCCGGACCACCCCTCCCAGCAGGATCAACGCCGGCAGGCTGCCGCCCAGGGGATTGGCCGAAAGGCTGTCGAACCACAGCGCGCCCAGGGCCGTGACGAGCGCCAGCGTCACCGTCTCGCCGGTCAGGCCGGCATAGACGACCAGGCACGGCAGCAGATCCACCTGGACGCCGAGCCACTGGCGCGGGGTTTCCCAGGCGCATTCGACAAAGACGGCGAGAAACGCTCCCAGGATCAGCAGGACGGTATTCAACCAGTTCATGGCAGCAAGAGCACCCACACTTCCTCGAGATGGTTAAGGTTGGCGGCCAGTTTCACGCGGGCCTCCGTGGACAAACCATATTCAGCGGGCCGGCTATCCACCACCTCGCCGATGACGATGCCCCGGGGGAACAGGCCGCCCAAACCACTGGTGACCACTTTTTGTCCGGGTTTGAGCGCGCTGTTGCGCGACAAGTGCGTCAGGTTCAGGATGCGCGGATCCAGGGAGTCGCCCGGCGCCAGCATGCCGTGGTCCCGCAGGTTGCCGTCTTGAATCAGCGACGCCACCAAACAGCCCGGATCGCCGACCAACAGAACCTGGGATTGCCCGAGCCCCACCACGCCCAGCCGCCCGACCAATCCTTCATTGACCATCACGGGAAGGTTGGGCCGCAGTCCATCACGGCTGCCGGCATCGATCAGAACGGACCGCCACCAGTTGGCGGGATCGCGTCCAATCACCCGGACCAGCTTTAATTTCCAGAGGGTTTGTTTTTGGATGCCCAGGTATTGGCGGAGGCGGTCGTTTTCTTGGAGGAGTTCGTCGGCCTGCTGCCCGCGGAAACGCAGACTTTGGTTTTCCCGCTGCAACTGCTCGATCTGGGTGAGCAACACTCGGCGGGGGATCACGGCATCGGCGGCTTGTCCACCCGCCAGGCGGAGCGAACTGGTCAATCCGAACAGGGGCAGGAAAAAGCCGCCCATGGCGAGTTTGAGTTGCGCCGCTTTGCGGCTTGGCAGACTCACCAGCACCAGGACCAGCAGAATCAGGATGGTTAAGGCGATTAAGCGCGGCCTTTTAAGCATTCAGTCACCCCAGCGGGAGTTGCGGGGCGAACGCAATGGAAGGTCAACTCTTCGAGGAGAAAGCAACACGTTTAAGAAATTGGAGTTCCTGCAACACCCGGCCCGTGCCTTCGGCCACCGCGCTCAAAGGATCTTCGGCGATATGCACCGGCAAACCGGTTTCTTCAGCCACCAGTTTGTCGATGCCTCGCAGCAGAGCGCCGCCGCCGGCTAACACAATCCCGCGGTCCACCAGATCGGCGGCCAGTTCGGGGGGGCAACGTTCCAGAGTGATGCGGACGGATTCCAAAATACTGGAAAGCGGTTCTTTCAAGGCCTCGCGAATTTCTTCTGAGCGAACCGTAAGGGTCTTGGGCAGCCCGGCGCTCAAATCGCGGCCTTTCACTTCCATGGTCAACTCTTGTTCCAGCGGATACGCGGAACCAATGCGAATCTTGATCTCCTCCGCTGTGCGTTCACCAATCATCAGGTTGTAGGCGCGTTTCATGTGGGCGACGATCGTTTCATCGAATTCGTCGCCACCCACCCGCAAACTCCGGCTGAAGACAATGCCAGCCAGGGAAATAATGGCAATTTCACACGTTCCACCGCCAATATCGACAATCATGTTACCGGCCGGTTCGTGCACCGGCAGCCCCACTCCGATCGCCGAAGCCATCGGTTGTTCAATCAAATAGACCTCGCGGGCTCCGGCATGAGTAGCTGAGTCCTTAACCGCCCGTTTCTCCACTTCGGTAATGCCGGAAGGGACCGCCACCACAACCCGGGGAGCAATAAGTTTGCCGCGATGCACCTTTTGAATGAAATAACGCAGCATCGACTCCGTCACCTCGAAATCGGCAATCACGCCGTCTTTCATCGGGCGGATGGCCACGATATTCCCCGGAGTGCGCCCGAGCATCCGCTTGGCCTCCTCGCCTACCGCCAGAACATTGGTGGTTCCGGCTTGAATGGCGACAACCGAAGGCTCACGCAGAACGATGCCCTGATCGCGCACGTAAACGAGACAATTGGCGGTCCCGAGGTCAATTCCAATATCGTTGGAAAACAGGCCTTTAAGTTTTGCGAACATGAACTTTGCCTACAAACGCCGCTAACCTAAGGGTTTGCCCGCTTACCGGTCAAGTTTATTTCCACGTCAGCGTGAGCACGGAGCACCCAAACGCCCACTTCTCAAAACGGCTGAATGGGGTTATCTTGAACAAAAGCCGAGCACAAACTGTCCCCGAGGCTTTCTGGGATTGACGCCTCCGGGGAAAAGATTATTTTTTTGTTCAGCCTCAATAAAGCCGGAATGTGCAATTGTATGAAAAGTATGAAAACCGTCTTGCATCGAACTCGGACAGGTCGTCTGACTTGGCGTGGAGGTTTTACCTTGATCGAACTGCTGGTGGTGATCGCCATCATCGCCATCTTGGCTGGCATGTTGCTGCCGGCCCTGGCCAAAGCCAAGAGCAAGGCCACTCAGACCGCTTGCAGTAGCAACCTCCGCCAAATCGGCATCGCTTTTATCAGTTATCTGGGCGATAATAACGACACCTTTCCAGGCTGCGCCTCCAAAGGTTCGTATGCACCCA
>JADGRT010000184.1 GCA_017880715.1 Verrucomicrobiia bacterium
TCCACAATAACCGTCTCGGGGGTGGTTATCGCGGGGACACCGAAACGCCCGAGCAGTTCATCCCGGCAACCGGTTACCCCGGACGCGATTGGGAAACCTGCATGACCATGAACGACACCTGGGGTTACAAGAGCTACGATCAAAATTGGAAAAGCCCGACCGTTCTGATCCGCAATCTCGTCGATATCGCCAGCAAAGGCGGCAACTACCTGCTTAATGTCGGCCCGACCTCCGAAGGCCTGATTCCAGGTCCGTCCGTCGAACGGCTCAAAGCGGTGGGCCAATGGATGAAGATCAACCGCGAGGCCATCTACGAGACCACGGCCAGTCCGTTCAAACGCCTGCCTTGGGGCCGTTGCACCAAGAAACTCAGCGCGAATGCCGCCACTCTCTACTTGCATGTCTTCGACTGGCCGGCCGATGGCAAACTGCTGGTTCCCGGATTGACGAATGCCGCGCAAAAGGCCTACTTGCTGGCCGACTCCCGAAAAAAGCCGCTGCGCATCGAAAGCAGCCGGGAAGGTCTGAGTCTGTCCGTGCCTGCGACCGCCCCGGATGCCATCTGCTCGGTGGTGGTCCTGAAGATCAAAGGCCAGCCCGCGGTCGAGACAACGCTGCTCGCGCAAGAAACCGATGGCTCCGTCATCCTGCCAGCCGGCGAGGCCATCCTGCATGGCGACCAGATTCAATACGAATCGGGAGAAAACCGGAACAACATTGGTTTCTGGCTTGCCTCCCAAGAGTGGGTCGAGTGGCAGTTCAAACTGACCCAGCCTGGCCAGTTCAACGTGACGGCGGAAATTGCGACCCCGAGCAACAGCAGTTCGTTTGTGGTGACGGCAGCCAACCGGACGGTGGCAGGCAAAGCGCCGAATACCGGCGATTACGGCCGGTTCCAAAAAGTGGAACTCGGCGTTCTGGAAATCACGACCGCCGGAAAAGCATCCCTCGCCGTGAAACCCGTTCCTGATGGCTGGCAACCGATCAACCTGAGATCCATCCGCCTCACTCCCGTGAAAAAGCCGTAAAGCCCTGCCCCCCAAAATTATTATGATTCTGCCACCCATGATTCTGCCATTTTCCCCGTTGGGGTCGCGAGTTTTGGAGTCGAGGTGACCAGACTCATGCTTCTCCGGCCAAGAGTCAGAGCCTCCTTACACCGTCTCCAGATAGCCAATCGCCATCTGCTTGAGCGAGTCCACATTAAGAAAAAACCCGCCGCCGGCATCGCTTCGTTGAAATTCGATGACTCGAATCGCGTCGGCCCACTCGCGGTCCTCCGGCCAGAGCTCCGCCAGCCGGTTGGGCGCCTGGCTGAGCAATTCCAAGTTGAGGACATGGCCGTCTTTCTCGGGCGAAACCGCCAGATACAGCATATCCATTTCCACCAGGTCGTTGAAGAAATGGGTGCCGAGCGATACGTCCGGGATCAACCCCTCGCGCATCAGCGCGATTTCACACAACACCGATACGGTTTCAATCTCGGCAAACGATACCGGCACGCCCAGCGACGGCATCGACGTCCCCCACCGGCCGGGGCCCATCAGCATGAGGGTCTTGCCGTGGTCCATCGCCTGATGCGTGACACGCCCGATCGCGCGGGCCACGGAATAGCGCTGGGAAACCGACATTTGACCATACACGGCCGGCACCACGCAGACCAGGCGATCGATTCGCGTGGCCAGGCTGTGCCCGACAATCGGCCCGCGCGATGTCAGCAACAACCGCTCGGCCGGCACCGCGCTGGGGAACTTGACCCGGCTGCCTTCGCCGAGAATTTTTACCTGGAATGGCCGGCATTGCACCAGATTGATGCGATAAGTCCCGTCCAGGAAGAAATTGACCGTAAACTCGATGTCGACCGGATGGTCGTAGGCCTCCTGCAAGATCCGCAGCATCGCCCGCAGGTCGGACGGAAAGTTCGTCTGCGATAACAACCGCTCGAAACCCAAAACCCACGAAAAACCGGGCGGGCGGTTCATGGCCCGCATCTGCGACACATAGTTCTCGTCCCATTCGGCAAACATCTCCCACACCGATGGCGGCAGGTGTTGGGCGGCCGTTTCCACGTCGCAGGTCAGCAGTTGGTTGGCCTGCAAATCCAGCACATCCACGCGTTTTTGCGAATACTGCCGCACGTCGTTGGGTTGCGATTCCAGTCGTTTCTGTGGCGCATTGAGGGCCACCAACCGCGGGTAATCGTCTTCGGTGCGATCGACCGCCCGCGTCCCCAAACCGAACACCAGCCGCAGGAAACCCGACTGGGGATCGATGTCTTCATGCCAGACAAACGGATTGAAGGAGAAGCCCACGCCCGCCACCTGCGGGAAGAACTGGTTGCCGTGCATCTCGCCGGAAACCCGCTGCACCAGCAGCGCCATCTGCTCGTCCTGATCCAGCAAGCCGTGGTGCCGGCGATACAAAAGCCCCTCCGGACTCATGGTGCTGGCATAGACCGTGCGCACCGCCGCCATGAAAGCCTCCAGCCGCTGTTGCGGCGTGCCCTGGCTGGCGCAAAACACGCTCTCGTACTTTCCGGAAAAGGCGTTGCCGTAGTTGTCCTCGAGCAGGCTGCTCGAACGCACAATGATCGGCGACTGGCCAAAGTACTCCAGCATTTCGGAAAATTGATCTTGAATATATTGCGGAAAGATCCCCTCCAGCATTTTCTGCCGCGCCTCCCCGGCCCGTTCCAGAAACAGGTTGAAATCCTTCTGCCGCCGCCGCAACCACCAGCAGCCGTTCTGCACCAGATAGGTGTAAAACACGTCGGTGCCCACAAAAAAGGAATCATGCACCTCCAGCAGTTCCGCCCACCGGGGATCCGTCTTTTTCAGAATCGCCCGCGCCAGCAACATGCCCAGGGTCTTGCCCCCAATCAGCCCGGTGCCGATCATCCGTTTCATGATCTCGATCAGATCGGCCAGATCCAGGTATTGCCTTACCAACCGGATGAACCGCTGATCCCGGCTCACCACCATGCGGCAGATGCGATAAAAAAAAGCCTCCGCCTCGGCCGCCGATTTTTTGCGGTTTTTGATGGCATTCAGCGTCCCCTGCGCCTGCCGGAAGGTGCGCGTCCAGACCCCCAACCGGTGAATGCTGAAATCCAGCCACGGCTGCGGCACGCTGGCCAGGATTTCCGTGGTGAGGGCACTGCTGGTCACCGGACGAAATTCCGCCCCTTCCCAACTGTGCAGCATGTACATCGTCGGCGAATAACGCTGCCAAACCTTTTGCGGATGAATAAACAATTGATTTTTCTTGCGATACACCTCGAGGATGACTTGGGCCGTCCGGCTGATGCCATCGGTGGCATGGAACGAATGCTGGTGCTTGCGCAAAGCGAAATAAGCGATCGTGTCCAGATCGTACAGATAGGGACAGGCGATCAGGAAAAAGTTGCCCAACATCCGGTCGCTGTACCAATCGGCCGCCAGGTCGGACAGCCAGTCGAACACGTAACAGGCCCCCTTCCCGTTCCGTTCGATGATGTCCAGAATCTCGGTGAGGTATTTCTCGAAGCCCACCTCCGGGCGGAGACGATACACGGTGCCGCCCTGATCGGGCCCAATCAGTTCGCGATGCCGGGCAAACCGGAAATACGTCAGGCTTCGCCCCTGCTTCCGCGCCGCCTCCCAGAATGGCCGCACGAAGGGCAGGTAATCGTCAATCGTATCCACCTGCCACACCACGTTGTCGCCCGGCCGAAGTCCTTGCAGCATTTGGTCCAGCCCCGGCAATCCGGTGGTAAACGTCGTTACATCAGCGTTCATTTCATGCCCTTTGCAGAGTTACCCCTCACCTCATACGTTAAGCGGAAAACCGTGGCAACCTAATTGACAACCCGCCCTCGCCTATGATTATTAGATTTACTTCTTTTTAGGCTGCTCTTTTTCACATTACTTATACTTTCTAATTCTGCGAAGAATAGATCGACAGAACATCGCAACTAGATTAGCCAATGCAGTCACTCATGCGCGATGCGTGCGAAAACCTGACCAGTCCTGTACTGCAGCGTTCTGCCGCCCCCAGCGGTAGCACGTTTTTTTTGTCCGTAACTCACGCGCAGCACGGGCCAGGCCAGGCTCAATGACAGCAAAACCTAACCACCAGGAGTCAAAACTCAAATTATGGGTCTGATCCACGAAATCCTCGAAAGCGTCAAACGACGCAATCCCAACGAACCCGAGTTCCACCAGGCCGTGACCGAGGTGCTCGAGTCCATCGAACCCGCCATTACCCGGCATAAAAAGTATCAGGATGCCCGCATCCTCGATCGCATCGTCGAGCCCGAACGCCAACTGATCTTTCGCGTTCCCTGGCAGGACGACAAAGGCCAGATTCACATCAACCGGGGTTTCCGCATCCAGTTCAGCAGCGCCATCGGACCTTACAAGGGCGGCCTGCGTTTCCATCCCACCGTCTGTCTGAGCATCCTCAAATTCCTGGGCTTCGAGCAGATCTTCAAGAACTCCCTCACCACCCTCCCCATGGGCGGCGGCAAGGGCGGCTCGGATTTCGATCCCAAAGGCAAATCCGACAATGAAGTGATGCGCTTCTGCCAGTCCTTCATGACCGAATTATGCCGGTATGTGGGTGCGGACACGGACGTGCCCGCCGGCGACATCGGCGTGGGCGGCCGCGAAATCGGTTTCCTGTTCGGCCAGTACAAACGCTTGCGCAACGAGTTCACCGGCGTGCTGACCGGCAAGGGCCTCAACTGGGGCGGCTCGTTGATTCGTCCCGAAGCCACCGGCTACGGCACGGTCTATTTCGCGCAGGAAATGCTCAAGACCCGCAATCAGTCGCTCGAAGGCAAAGTCTGCGCGGTGTCGGGCTCCGGCAACGTGGCCCAGTACACCATCGAGAAACTGAACCAACTGGGCGCCAAGTCGGTCACCCTGTCGGATTCCAACGGCTTCATCTACGACAAGGACGGCATCAGCGAGGAAAAGCTGGCCTGGGTCATGGAGCTGAAGAACATCCGCCGCGGCCGCGTCAAGGAGTATGCCAAGAAATTCGGCGCCGAGTACACCGAAGGCAAAGGGCCTTGGGGCGTCAAATGCGATTGCGCCTTCCCGAGCGCCACGCAAAACGAGATCAGCGGCGAGGACGCCAAGACGCTCGTCAACAACGGCTGTTTCCTGGTGGCCGAAGGCGCGAACATGCCCACCGAACCCGCCGGCATCGAGGTCTTCGTGAGCAAGAAGGTCCTCTACGGACCGGGCAAAGCGGCCAATGCAGGTGGCGTCGCCACCTCCGGCCTGGAAATGTGCCAAAACTCGATACGCTTGTCGTGGAGCAGTGAAGAAGTGGATAAGAAGCTCCACAACATCATGATCGCCATCCACAAGAACTGCTTCGAAACAGCCAAAGAATACGGCCATGCTGGCAATTACGTCACGGGCGCCAACATCGCCGGCTTCACCAAAGTAGCCAACGCCATGCTCGATCAAGGTTTGGTCTAATCCCCCATCCCCTTCGAACAACGCCATTTCCGGGTAAAACCGGGAATGGCGTTTTGCTTGCTCCGCCCCGCTTATGAAACGCTGCGAACTCACGGATGAGAGCGTGCTCTTTTTGCATCGTCCTCGTCCTTCGTCCTTCGTCCTCGGTTCTTGTTCCTTTTTCGAGGACGAGGACGAGGGACGACGACGAGGACGAAGGATTGCGGCAGTCTCAGGACCCCTGGTCTGAAGACGCGGAGGCGAGCAACTTGCTTAAATTGGCCTGCTTGACCGCGTGGTCAAGTTCTGGTCGGTCCGGTGCAACTCAGGTTTGTCGGAGCGCGGGCATCTTGCCCGCTTAGGGTGTGCAAGAACCACGATGTGCCAGAAACGAAAGGGGCCTCCGAGTGGTTCGTCCAGTCCAAGCGGGCCGGAGTCCCGCGCGCCATCCCAACCGCGGGGCAGGTGGCGACAAAAGTGAGCTGCACCCGGCGCCGCCTGTCCGCACATCGTGCTTGAAACCCGCCCGGCAACGGACCATTCTTATTCCATGAGTAAAGTTGATCAAGTCGAGGCTGAACTGGAAAATTTCTCGCCTGCGGAATTGAAGCAGGTGCGCGATTGGCTGGATGACTTTGTCGAAGACCGGCTGGAATTCACGCCGGACTTCGAAGCAGCGGTCCAGCAATCCGAGCGGGAAATGGCCGCCGGGATGCAGCCACGCGTACGGCAGCCCTGACTGCTGCCATGAGCGCGGCTCTCCAAATCTTTTACACGCACTTCGACACGGCGTTTTTCAAACTCCCGCCGCAACTGCAGGCGCGCACTTGGTCTTGAGTCTCTTCCAGCTTCCTAGCACTACAGCGACACTTCGTGAGCCGTGGGGCTTCCATGAACCATCGTTGTAGGGCGGGTCCCCCGACCCGGCGCCGGCTGGGGGCAGCCGGCCTACAAAATGTCGCTGTAGTGCTAGGCGCGTCCACCCACTCATCCAAAGTCATTTCTGGTT
>JADGRT010000014.1 GCA_017880715.1 Verrucomicrobiia bacterium
GCGCACCCATTTCCTCCGGGTACGCCGTCCGGGTGGAGGCTCGCACCTGTAGTTTTTCTTTCGCCTGTTTGACGCCTTTCTTGGCGGCAACTCCAGCAGCCTTGGCGCATTCAGCGCGGGTGTTGACGGGTGTGGTTTTTGGCAATTTTGCCGAAACCCTGCTGCGCTGTGCAAGTGCTGCTTGGCGTCGGTCCAGAACCTCGCCACCGCCATCCCCTATTAGCTTGACGTTCAGCATATCGTCACCGATAAACGCTTCATCATGCGTAAATTTTGCGTCGTTTTATTGGCGGCATCCGGCTTTTGCGCCGGCACCGCGCCAGCGCAGGTCACCAACGTGCCGCTGACCAAATTGGAGGTTTTCGAGGCGCAGACCGGCATGGTCATGGTCAAAGGCTCCGGCCAGATCGGTTCGCTGGCCGTTGGCGCGCTGAACCTAACGATCATCACCAAGGAGTCCATGAATGTCGGCACCGGTCGCAAGCAATACGGCCTGGCGATCGAGGTTGGCGAGAACAACCTGCTGGTGTGGAAAAAGGTGGTTGACTACGATGAAATTGATTCGCTGGTCAACGGCCTGAACTACCTCTCCATAATAGATGACAAGGTGACCGCCCTGCCCGCGTTTGTGGCGGGCTACGTTACGAAGTCCGGATTTCGGGTCGGCGCTTTCACCAGCCAGCGGCGCGGCGCGATCCAGCTCTTTCTGCAGGATTACACCACCAATAGCGCAAAAATTTTAGTCACGCCGACCCAACTTGCCCAGTTCCTGAGTTTGGTGGAAGAGGCCAGAAAGAATCTGGATTCGCTGCGTGCCCCTCACTGATTGCGCTTCGGCGCAATTCGATCCGCTCGGGCGCATACCGCCTTTATCGGAGCGCGGACATTCCTGTCCGCTTCGGCGCTTCGGTGTGACCAGAACGAAGAAGCGGACAAGAATGTCCGCGCTCCAAAATGGCGCAGGTCACAGGTGTTCGACAAAGGTGAGAAGCGCCCGATCCGCTCCTCGCTCCCGGAATATCATTGCGGGTTTCTCGCCGTTTTGACAGCGTTGGACGGCCTTGGTTTTTCATGGAAACGTTAGCAGTAGGCATTGTTCTGGAATTTATTAAAGTCGCAAGTATCTTATTTGGTGATACTTGCGTATTATGACACAGGCGAATCGAACGGAACTTACGTATCGGTATGAGCGCCGGCGCGCCGTCACCACCGGGATTCTGGAGACGGCGGGATCGACGTTCATGCTGCTGGTTGCCGTCCGTTGGTTCCATGCCGGAGCGATGCCCAAAGCACTGCTGGCCGCCGGCGGCAGCCTGGGCTTACTCGCCACGCCCCTGGTCGTCAAGGCCGTCGAAGCTTCCCGGATCGCCCCGGCGCTGGCGGCCTCGCGCTTGTTTCTGCTGGGCGCCCTTTGCTGCGCCGCCGTGGCAGCGGCGCCGGTGCTGCCGGTGTTCGTGCTGGGCGGCATGTTGGCCATGGCCACCACCGCGGCCACCATTCCGCTGATGACGCAGATCTACCAGGAAAATTACCCCGACGCGCGGCGCGGCCAGCTTTTTTCCCGCACCGTGATGATCCGTATCGCCGCCGCGGCCATTTTCAGCGACCTGGCCGGACGCGTGCTGTCGGGAAACCTGGAGCGATTCCGCTGGCTGCTGGTGGTCTTCGCCTTCGGTTTCGTGCTCTCCGCCTGGTGGGTCTCGCATTGCCCTTCGCAGCCGCTCCCGCTGTCGGATGGTTCCAATCCCTTCCGCGCCCTACGGTTCGTCCGCGAAGACGCCCTGTTCCGCCGCACCTTGATTTGCTGGATGTTCATGGGCTTTGCCAACCTCATGATGTTCCCGATGAGGGTGGAATACCTGGCCAATCCGCGTTACGGGCTGGCCCTCTCCGTCACCATGATTGCCCTGCTGACCGGGGTGATTCCCAATTGCGCCCGCCTGGTCCTAAGCCCAATCTGGGGCTGGCTCTTCGACCGAATGAACTTCTTCATTCTCCGCGTGATCCTCAATGCCGGGTTCGCCCTCGGCATTTTGACTTTCTTTCTCAGCCAGGACACCTTCGGACTGGTGCTGGGCGGCATCGTTTTCGGGGTGTCGCTCGCCGGCGGCGACGTTGCCTGGAGCCTGTGGGTGACTAAATTCGCCCCGCCGGAACGCGTCGCCGATTACATGTCCGTCCACACGTTTTTCACGGGTGTACGGGGGGTGTTGGCGCCGCTGCTTGCCTTCCACCTCCTGGGCCACATCTCGATCAGCACCCTGGGCTGGATCAGCACCGGCCTGATTGTCGCCGCCTCGCTCCTGCTCCTGCCCGAAATCAAGTTCGGCCGGACGGCGCGCAGGGGAACCGCCCTGGTCGAGGATGTCTCCGAATAAAGCCGCGATTAAATTCCAGATCTGGCCTTAAAGGCGGATTCGCCCGCCAACTGTTTCCACAAACGTTTTTCCTCTTCGCCGATCTGGGATGGGACCTGGATTGAAACGACAACGTAGAGATCGCCGCGTTTGGCATCACCGGTGGGCAATCCTTTGCCACGCACACGAAGCTGATGTCCCTGCTGGGTGCCCGCGGGGACTTTCAACGAAACCGTCCCATCCAGGGTTCGCATCGGGACGGTCGCTCCCAGCACCGCCTCCCACGGAGCTAATTCCAAGTGGCCCACCAGATCGGCGCCGCGCGCCCGCAGATCGGGGTGCTGGGCATAGCGGACCCTCAAAAAGATATCTCCCGCACGGCCGCCTCCAACCCCCTCGCCGCCTTTGCCAGGCACCCGCACCGCGTGGCCCTCCGGAACTCCGGCCGGAATCCGCACTTGGTAGGTATGCGTCTCCTCCTGCCCGGTGCGGGCATTGGTTCGCCGCACGGAAATCGCGCGCACGGCGCCTCGAAGCGCTTCATCGAGCGTGATGAGAATGTCGCCTTCAATATCGTGACCCCGAAGGATGGCGGCGCTGGGCGCCGCCGATGCATCGTCGCCGTCCGCCGATCCCTGAGGGTCGAACGATGAAAAACCACGCGACCGGCGGGCGCGGCCGCCAAAGAACTGTTCGAAAAAATCGCTGAAACCCGTGCCTCCGAATTGGAACTCGTATTCTTCGCCACTCGGGCCGCGTCCAGCGGACCGGCCCCCGGCCCGGCCCGGCGGTTGACGCGATTGCGCGCCCGTCTTCCAATGGGCGCCCAACTGGTCGTACTTCCGGCGGCTCTCCGGATCGCTCAAGACCTCGTGGGCCTCGTTGAGTTCCTTGAACTTTTCCTCGGCGGTCTTTTTGTCCTTCGCAACATCGGGATGATACTTCCGCGCCAGCGTGCGAAAGGCCTTTTTGATTTCCTCGTCCGTGGCCTTGGGCGACACGCCGAGAACCTGATAATAATCTTTAAATTCAACCGGCATGTTTGGAGCCTAGCAAATGAGCCAGGTCATTGGCCACTACTTTGACCACGTCAACGGCTGAGTCGCACGGCGACGTAGCGGGTTTCCGGCAAAATGAATTTTCTGACTTCGACGGTCACCGACACCGCCTTAAACTCGGCGAGGACCCATTCAGCCGCTTCGCTGGCCAGGGTTTCGATCAATCGCCAGCTTTTCCCCTCGCCCCATTGTTTCAATCGCTGAACCACGGCCTGGTAATCGATCGTGTGCGCCAAGTCGTCGGCCGCGGCCGCCCGGGATAAATCGGCGCCGATCTCCAGCGTGAGCTGCAAACGCTGCGGCCGCGACCGTTCCTGCTCGGTCACCCCCACGCAATAATGCACTTCAAGTTCCTTAATGATGATGGTGTCCATGTTGCACTTCGCGAATCAGGATTTGAGTGGGCTGGTTCAAAGGCAGATCCCACGTTTTCTCGAGGTCAAGCCACCGATAGGCCTGGGCTTCGACGTTCAGCTTAACCGGAGGTGTTCCGGCGCAGCGAGCGGTGTAGTTGAGCAAAACAAAATGTTCTTCCCGGTAAAACTCCGGCGAACGCACACAGTCCTGCGCCAATACGAATCGAAGGTCGTCGATCTCCAGGCCGGTTTCCTCGCGCACCTCGCGCCGCAAGGCTTCCGGAGAAGTTTCGCCATATTTGATTTTCCCTCCCGGAATACCCCAAAGGTTGGACCACTTTTGCGTCTGAACCAGGAGCACCTGCCCGGCGGCATTAAAAACCAACGCGCCTACCGTGACGATGGGAAAACGCGGAGCCGCAACCCCGTCCGCGGTCGCCGCCACGGTCCCGGTTGCGGGCGGTTTCGCGGCGAGTTCCAGGCCGTGCTTTTGCATGAGGTGCTGCAACTCGCCCAGGTGCTCGACGATCAGGTCGGGCCCCGATTCGCGCAGGCGGGCCAGTTGGGTGAATCCGGTGAGAACGGCGCAGGAGCGCACACCTCCCCATTGGGCCGTTTCCACATCGTGCTGCATATCCCCGATAAACAGGGTTTCGCGCGGGTCCAGGCCATGTTCGGCCACAATTTCCCTGATGCGCGTGCGCTTGTCCCAAACCCCGACGTAGGGATGATCCAGGTATTCACCAAACCCCGTTTTTGCCGACTGGACGGCAAAGTGATCGGGATGCACGCTGCTCAACAGAAACGTTCGCAGCTTGTGTTGCCGGCAAAATTGCAGGAACAACCGGGCATGCGGAATTTCAATCACCCAATCCTGCAACTGCCGGAAACGCTCGTGAAACCAGATCTCCAGTTGTTCCAAGGGCACCTGGGGCACGTACCGGTCATAAAACGGCTTAAACGGCAGGCTGAACTCCGCCCGGAACTCCGCCAGACTCAAAGGCGCCACCCCGGCGCGCTGAAAAACCGAATTGGAGGCCTCCCACACCGCCGGCAGGTCATCCACCAGCGTCCCCGACCAGTCGAAGATGCAATTGCGAATCACCCCGCCAGTGTATCCCAGTTCGCGCCCCGCACAATGTCCAAAAATTGCCGCTTGATTCCCGCGCGGGCGGCCCCTATATTAACCGCTCTTTTGAAAGAAATTGAATTATGCGACGCCCGAAACCAATTAAAACACGCAAGGCTGTAGCCAAGCGCTTCAAGATCACGGCGACCGGCAAGGTGCTGCGCCCGCGAGCCGGCAAACGGCATTTGCAGGCTGGCAAATCACCCAAGCGCCGCCGCTCACTCAGCACGGGCAAAGAAGTGGATTCCACGGACACCTACCGGATCACCCAGAATCTGCCGACTAGCCACTAACCCTTTCTCATTTCAACCTCGTTACTTTTGCCATAGTTTATGCGTGCAACCAATGCTCCAGCTTCCCGCGCCCGCCGCACCCGCATGATCAAAGCCGCCAAAGGCTTTCGAATGCGCCGCTCCAAATTGTACCGCTACGCCTCCGATGCGGTCGATCACGGGCTGCAATATGCTTTCCGTGACCGTAAGACCAAAAAGCGCAATTATCGCGCCCTCTGGCAGGTGCGCATTAACGCCGCCGCCCGCGCCGCCGGCATCACCTATAGCCGCTTCATGGAGGGACTCAAAGCCGCCCAGGTCGCCCTGGACCGCAAGATCCTGGCCGATCTGGCGGCAACGGACACCGCCGCCTTCGGCGAGCTCGTCAACATTGCCCAAGGCGCGCTGAAAACCAAGGCGGTTAAGGCCTGACTTCGGCGTCCAGCACGACTGGATTCGGATCGGTCAAAAAATATTTTGGCACCGGCAGCGGGCGACCTTTTCAGGTTGCCCGTTTTTTTTGTTGGCCGGACCGGCAACCACCGCCTATCCTGTGAGCGAATTGTATGTCTGAATTCATCGCCCAAATCGAGCCGCTCAAGCAGGCTGCGCTGAACGAACTGCGCGCCGCCCACGACCTGGCCGCCTTGGACCAGGTGCGCGTCAGCTACCTGGGATCCAACGGCCAATTCACGACCCTGCTCAAACAACTGGGCTCCCTGGCCAGGGAGGAAAAGCCCGCCGCCGGCAAATCCCTCAATCAGGCCAAGACCGAATTGGAAACGGTGCTGGCCCAACGCCGCGGCGAACTCGAACTCAAGGCGGCCCTGCCCCAGGAACCCACCGACTTCACCCTGCCCGGCCGCCGGCGCGCCTTGGGCAAACTGCATCCTCTCACCCAGGTCACCGACGACATCGTTCGCATTTTTCGGAAACTCGGATTCGCTGTGGCCGATGGCCCGGAGATCGAGGATGAATACCATTGTTTCGACGCCTTGAACACGCCGGCGGATCACCCGGCGCGCGATTCCCAGGACACCTTCTACCTGGCGCCCGCCAACGGCGACGCCCCCCAGCGCCGGTTGCTGCGCACCCATACGTCATCGGTGCAAATCCGGGTGATGAAACAACAGCCGCCCCCCATTCGCATCGTCGTCCCCGGCCGCGTCTATCGCCGCGATAACGCCGATGCCACGCACAATCCCACCTTCCAACAAATCGAGGGTCTGTACGTCGATCGCAACGTAACCGTGGGCGATCTCAAGGGCACGGTGGAATTCGTTTTTCGCGAATTGCTGGGCGATGGGGTGAAAGTGCGCTTCCGCCCGCATTATTTCTCCTATACGGAACCGAGCTACGAAATCGATTTTTCCAACCCGCTCGTTCGCAAGCTGGGCAAGGACTGGCTGGAAATCGCCGGGTGCGGCATGGTCCACCCGCAAGTGTTCGAAAACGTCGGTTACAATCCGGAAATCTGGACCGGGTGGGCGTTTGGCTTCGGCATCGAACGCATCGCGATGATTCGATACGGCATCAACGATATCCGGCTGTTTTACGAAAACGACGTCCGCTTCCTGCGCCAGTTTTAGCAAGGCCAATTGGGCGGCGCAGGCTTTCCTTTTCGCGCGATGCATCGTTGACAGCCCCCCGGTCCGCACCGGATAATTCCGGCCGTGCTTTGGCGTGCCCGACAATTCGAGTTCAGCTTCCCGCGACCGGCGATGGTCATGGGAATCCTCAATGTCACGCCGGATTCCTTTGCGGATGGCGGACAGTTTCTCGATCCCGATGCGGCCATTCGTTACGCGCTGAAAATGGCCGCGGAAGGCGCCGAGATCATCGACGTGGGCGGAGAATCGACCCGGCCCTTCGCCCCTGCCGTCACCGAGGCCGAAGAATGCCGGCGGGTCCTGCCGGTCATCGAACGACTCGTCCCGCAGGTTAAGATACCGATATCCATCGACACGCAGAAACCGGCTGTCGCCCGGGCAGCGCTGGCTGCCGGAGCCAGTATTGTCAATGACATTGCCGCCAGCCGGGCCGATCCGGTCATGGACCGACTGGTAGCCGAAACCGGCGCCGGCTATGTGGCCATGCACATGCAGGGCACGCCCCAAACCATGCAGATCCATCCGACCTACCAGGATGTCGTGGCCGAGGTCGGAGGTTTTTTTGCGGACCGGCTGGATCGCCTCCAGGAGGCGGGCGTGAATGCCGATCAGGTTGTTTTCGATGTGGGAATTGGCTTCGGCAAGACGTTGGAGCATAATTTAAGGTTGCTGGCGGGCTTAAAATGCTTTAAAAACCTCCAGCGTCCGTTGCTGCTGGGAGTTTCCCGCAAGTCCTTTATCAACCGGTTGCTCGGAGTGGATTTGCCGGACCGTCTCCCGGCCTCGCTGGCTTGCGCCGGTTGGGCGGTGGCGCAGGGTGTCCAAATCCTGCGGGCGCACGACGTAGCGGCCACCGTGCAGGCGTTGCGCATGACCGAAGCGATCATCGCTCGAACCCAATGACCTTGTGGGATATCATATCGAATAGCTGGCGCCCCGGGCTGGAAATCCTGATCCTCGCGGTCGGCATTTACTATGCCTTCTTCTTTGTGCGCGGCACCCGCGGCGCCCCGGTGGTGACGGGATTTCTGGTGCTGCTGCTGGCATTGACCCTCTTGACGTACCTGCTGCAACTGGAAATCCTCAGTTGGCTGCTCCGCAATTTCTTCGCGTTTTTTGCCATCGCCGTGGTCGTGATTTTTCAGCCGGAACTACGACGCATCCTGGCCGAACTGGGCAACCAGCCGCTGTTCTCCAGCGTCCATGAACAGCGCGAAAACATCGAAGTCATCACCCAGGCCGCGGCGCGCATGTCGGAAATGCGCATCGGCGCGCTGATTGCCATCGAACAATCCATCCTGCTCCAGGAGGTGGTGGAGTCGGGCATTGGGGTCGATTGCGAAGCCACTCCGGAAATGCTGGAAACGATTTTCTTCCCCAATAACGCCATCCATGACGGCGGCGTCATCATCAAGGGCGACCGCATCGCTTACGCCGCCTGCATCTTCCCGCTTACCCAGCGCCAGGACCTTAATAAATCGCTGGGCATGAGACACCGGGCGGCCATCGGCCTGACCGAAGAAACCGATGCGGTGGTCGTGGCGGTTTCGGAGGAAAACGGCGCCATTTCCTATGCCTACAAGGGACAATTGGTCCGGGGCCTTCGCGAAGAGGAGTTGCGGGCCTTCCTGACTTCGGTTTTTGTCCACCCCGGCAAACCTCACAGCACCTGGGACGGATGGCGCGCCTGGCTTAACCGAACCGGCCGGCGCCGGAATCCGGCCGACCTTAACTTGCTGGACCCCCCCTGACACCATGTTCTCCCGCCGTCTCATCAAGGAAAATCTGGGGCTGAAATGCTTTTCGCTGCTGCTGGCCGCCTTGATCTGGTTTACCATCCGGTTCAGCCTCCATTACCATGTCAGTCTGACCCCCAATAATCCGATGGATCGACGCATTTTCGGTCCCTTGCCCATCACCGTCATGACCGAAGCCGCGGATCTGCGCGCCTTCCGGGTCGTTCCCAGCGAAGTCACCGTCACCGTAGCCGGCAGTCCCGAAGCACTGCAGAGCCTCGCCGACCGCGAAATCCAGGTGTTCGTCAATCTGGTGGACCTGGAGGACATCGGGGGAATGATAAAAAAAATCGACGTTTTTCCACCCGCCGGCATCACGGTGCTGAAAGTCAATCCGCCCGTGGTGCAGATTGAACGCCTCAAGAATGACGCCAAAAACCCACCCCAATGATGAGTCAATCCAACAAAATCTTCGGCACCGATGGGGTCCGCGGCAAAGCCAACCTGAAACCCGTGGACGCCGAAACCGCCCTCAAACTGGGGCGCGCCGCCGGTCACGTTTTTAAGCATCTCAATCCCCAAGCCCGAGGCTTCGGACGCCATAAAATCGTGCTGGGCAAAGACACCCGTCTTTCGGGTTACATGCTCGAAAACGCCCTCTCCTCCGGGATTCTTTCCATCGGCGTGGACGTGCTGTTTATCGGTCCCGTGCCCACCCCCGGCGTGGCTTACGTCACGCGCAGCCTCCGCGCCGACGCCGGCATCGTCATCACCGCCTCGCACAATCCTTACGACGACAATGGCATCAAGTTTTTCCGGCACGACGGTTACAAGCTGGACGACAACATCGAGGGCCAGATCGAAGATCTCGTGTTCAGCGGCGCAATCGAAAAAATCCGGCCGACGGCGGGCGAAATCGGCAAGGCCGTGCGCATCGATGACGCCCTCGGCCGTTACATCGAATATGCCAAGGCCTCCTTCCCCAAGCACCTGACCCTCGAAGGTCTGCGGATTGTCGTGGACTGCGCCCACGGCGCCGCCTATAAGTCAACCCCCTGTGTGTTGCGCGAGTTAGGCGCCGAGGTGCTGGCGTATAACATCCAGCCCAACGGCCTGAACATCAACCTGGACTGCGGCTCGATGTACCCGGAACTGATCTGCCGCATGGTGCGCGAATACCGGGCCGACCTGGGCATCGCGCACGACGGTGACGCCGACCGGGTCCTGCTCTGCGATGAAGCCGGCGCCTTGATTGACGGCGACGACATCATGGCCATTTGCGGCTTGGAGATGCTGGGCGAAGGCACGCTGAAGAACAAAACCCTGGTTGCCACCATCATGAGCAACGCGGGCCTCGACCCAGCCATTCAAGCGGCGGGCGGCAAGATCATCCGCACCGCCGTCGGCGACAAAAACGTCATCGATGAAATGCTCGGAGGCGATTACAACTTCGGCGGCGAGCAAAGCGGCCACCTGATTTTTCGCGATTTTAGCACCACCGGCGACGGATTGGTGTCCGCCCTGCAAATCCTGCGGATCGTCAAATCCCAGAACCGCCCCTTGTCGCAACTGGCCCGTTGCTGGACCCGGTTTCCGCAACTGGTCACCCACGTGCGCGTCCGGGAAAAAGTGCCCTTCGAGCAACTCGACGGCGTCATGACCCTGGTCGCTCAGGCGGAAGCCGAAGTCAAAGCCTGTGGCGGCCGCCTGCTTTTGCGTTATTCCGGCACCGAACCCAAGGCGCGCCTGCTGTTGGAAGGCCGCGATCGGGCCGTCCTGGAACGATGGAATAAGGCCATCTGCGACCGCATCAAGAAACAGGTGGGCGAGTAAGTCCATTTATGCTTGTGCCTGGCCCGGTTTTTGCTTATTAGAAGGCCATCACTCATTGTCGAATGGACCGGAACACGTTAATTATTGTCCCAACTTACAATGAGCGGGAAAACCTCCCCGCGCTGGTGGAACGTATTCTGGCCCTGCCGGTTCCGGCTGATCTTCTAATCGTGGACGACAACTCCCCCGACGGCACCGGCCAGATGGCCGACCAATTCGCCGCGCAACATCCGCAAATCCACGTCTTGCATCGGCTCGAAAAGAGCGGGCTGGGCCGCGCCTATTGCGCTGGCTTTGTCTGGGCGCTGGAACACGGATACGAGTTCATCTTCGAGATGGACGGCGATTTTTCCCACAACCCAGACGATGTGCCGCAGTTTCTAAAAGCGGCTGAGAACGCCGACTTGGTGCTCGGTTCGCGCTATTGCGACGGCATTCGCGTGATCAACTGGCCCATAAAACGCCTCCTGCTCAGCCTGGGCGCCGCCAAATACGTCCGCCTGGTGACCGGTCTGCCGATATCCGATCCCACCGGCGGCTATAAATGTTTTCGCCGACACACCCTGGAATCGATCGACCTGAACTCGGTCCATTCTAACGGCTACAGTTTCCAGATCGAAATGACGCATAAAATCTGGTGCCAAGGCCTGCGCATCGTCGAGGTGCCCATCGTGTTCACCGATCGTTTCCAGGGTCACTCCAAAATGTCAGGAGCCATCATCTGGGAAGCCATTTGGATCACCTGGCGGCTGTTAATGCATAACGGATTAAGACGTTCGCCACGGCCTGCCGCCAAACCATCTTAGCCACCGCAGCTTCCAGTGCGGTTTGGCCGCAATCCAAGGACCGCGCAACGTCCCGGCGCGCCCCGGGTTGGAGCATCGTAGCGGCGGGCATCCTGCCGTCCGGCCATGGAGCGTACGAACGCCCTTAGTTCAAATTGGGACACCGTTCGCGTTTGATCCATTGCCGGGGCGGGAGCGCTGGGCGTTGGTCAAGGTGGCTTCCCTTCCCAAAGCGCCAGAGGACTGGCGCAGTCCAAAACGCTTCGCGCATTCACGGCCGGTGCGAGCCGGCGCCAGCTTTTGGACTGCGCCAGTCCTCTGGCGCTTTCAGATGACGTCTGCCCGGCGTTCAACCGCTACGGATCTGGAGGTCCCCGGAACCAGCCATGTCCCTTGGAACTTATTAGCCAGCGGCGCTCTGCCGAGACGCCGCTACGGGGTTTTTCAGCGCTGAAAGCGGTCATCGACGGCCGCGGCCGCGCGCGCCCTGCTCACGCCGTGTAAGTGCTGGAAGCAACGCGGCCGCCGGTGCCAGTCCAGTTGGTGTGGAAAAACTGGCCGCGCGGCTGGTCGATGCGTTCATACGTGTGCGCGCCAAAGTAGTCGCGCTGCGCCTGCAGCAGGTTGGCCGGCAAAACCGGGCTGCGGAAACCGTCGAAGAACGCCAACGCCGAGCTGAAGGCCGGCACGGTAATGCCTTTTTTCACGGCGGTAGCCACCACGTTGCGCCACGACCGCTGGCAATCCTTGATGGCCTTCTTGAAGAATGGATCGAGCAGGAGGTTGCCCAGCTTGGCGTTGTTGTCGAAGGCTTCCTTGATCTTGCCCAGGAAGGCGCTACGGATGATGCAGCCGCCGCGCCACATGAGGGCGATACCGCCATAGTTGAGGTTCCAGCCGTACTGTTTGGCCGCCGCGCGCATCAGCATATAGCCCTGCGCATAGGAGATGATCTTCGAGGCGTATAGCGCTTGGCGGATGGCTTCGATGAATTGGGCGCGATCTTTGGCGCGGATAACCGGCCGCGGCCCTTTGAGCTTTTTCGCGGCCGCGACGCGGTCGTCTTTCATCGCGGAAACGCATCGCGCATAGACGGCTTCGGCAATCAGGGTAATGGGAATGCCCAGTTCCTGCGAAGACATCACCGTCCATTTGCCCGTGCCTTTTTGACCGGCGGTGTCGAGGATTTTGTCCACCAGCGGCTGACCGTCGGCGTCTTTGTAGCCGAGGATATCGCGGGTGATTTCCACCAGGTAAGAATCGAGCTCACCCTTGTTCCATTCCGCAAAAACCTGGTGCATTTCATCAGCCGTCATGCCCAGGCCGGTCTTCATCAGATTATAGGCCTCACAAGTGAGCTCCATGTCGCCGTATTCGATGCCGTTGTGAACCATTTTGACGTAATGACCGGCGCCGTTTTCACCCACCCAATCGCAGCAGGGCGTGCCGTCGGAAACCTTGGCGGAGATGGCCTGGAAGATGGGTTTGACGTGCGGCCAGGCAGCCGGGGATCCGCCCGGCATGATGGAGGGACCGCGGCGCGCGCCTTCTTCGCCGCCGGAAACGCCGGTGCCGATGTAAAGGAAACCTTTCGACTCAAGGTATTTCGTCCGGCGCATGGTGTCTTCGAACAACGAGTTGCCGCCGTCGATGATGATATCGCCCGCTTCGAAGTGGGGCAGTATCAGGTTGATGAGTTCGTCCACTGCGGCGCCCGCCTTGACCATGAGCATGACGCGGCGCGGTTGCTTGAGGAGTTTGACCATTTCCTCGATGGAATGAGCACCCACGATCTGGGTGCCTTTGGCTTCGCTATTGAGGAAGTCGTCCACCTTGGAGAGGGTCCGGTTAAAGGCCACCACGGTAAAGCCGTGGTCGTTCATGTTTAAAATCAGGTTCTGGCCCATAACGGCCAGGCCGATGACAGCAATATCAGCTTTGGGTTCCATGGTATATTTTGGGCAAATGATGTCCGGTTTTCGGTCGAACCGAGGCCCGAACATACCGCAACGGGCGGCTCGCGCCAGCAGAATTTTGCGGCCGGAATCGCCTCGCGTGCAACTCCGGCTATTGACATTTCGCGGAGGGAGGTCCAGCGTTTTGACACTGGCACTATTCGTGCCCTTGATCTTAGATGAAAAACGTAATTGAAATATTGGTTGATCTTCAAAATATCGAGATGGGTCCTTCCCCAGATTCTGCCGGAAACCAAACCGCAATTAAGCGCTTGAAGCAGTCAATCCCGGCTCAAATCCTGGCCCATTACGATCGCTTGCTGGCGCGCGGCAAAAAAGGGGTGGCCCTGGTCAAACACGGCGTTTGCTCCGAATGCCACATGGCTCTGGCCTCCGGCACCCATGCCCAATTGTTGCGGGCGGAAGATATCGTGATTTGCGGCTCGTGCGGACGCTATCTGTGGGCGATTTCGGAAGAACCCGCAGCTCCCGTTCCTCCTCCCGCCGCGAAGAAAGAAAAAGCAACCCCCAAAAAGCGCCGAAAAAAGACCGAGTCAATTCCCGCGGCGGAACCCTAGGCATCTCGGAGCGCAATCGCGGCGATCGACCCTCGAACGGCAGCGGAGAAAACGTAGCCGCCAACGTAAGTCGGCGCAAACTCCCGGGTCGGGCGCAGCTTTTCGCCGGCTCAGCGGATAAAAATGATCCGGCTCACGCCGGCTGCTACGAGAAACTTGAGTGGCACCCTTGGGGACCCGATGCTCTTATAATTCGTTGTATTTAAACGACGGCTTGTCCATCCTCGGCCCATGAAAATTGAAGCGTTGCGTGTCGGCATGAAAGTCCGCCATCCCCAATCCGGAACCGGGGTGGTAAAATCCATTTCCGAGCAACTGACCGAGATTCGCTTCGAGGACGGAACCCAGCGGACGGTTGATCCCGAACTGGGCGAGTTAACGCCCGCGGAATCCACAGTTTCTTTGACGGGATTGGATATTCCCCTGGCTGCCTTCATCCAACAGACGGTTGCAGAAACCTTGAGCCGGTTGGGTTATGAAAAACCCGATGCCGTGGTGCATGAGCTGGCGATCCGATATCAGCGGGGAAAGCTGGTCATTCACCCGGCGGATGCGTCGCTGCAAACCAAGGAAATCCCGCTGGAAACCTTTTTCCACAAGGTGGTCATGATGCGCAACCAACTGCGCGTCCTAGAACAAAAGATTAACGGGCATCCGCAATTAAACGACGCCGAAAAAGTTGAATTCCAGCAATACATCACCCGCTGCTACGGATCGATGACGAGCTTCAATCTCTTGTTCAAAGACCCAGAACATCATTTTTAAACCCGCGCCCGCGCGCCCACCGTGGAATTAAGTTGAAAAGCCATCGCTGAGCGGCCACCTTTCCGGCTATGCAGTCGATTTTTACTGGACCGGCTTACGTGGTGCGGGACAATATTGATACCGATCAGATCATTCCCGCGCAGTATCTGAATCTCGTGCCCACCCTTAAGGAGGAGTACGAGAAGCTCGGGAGTTACGCCCTGTGCGGCCTGCCGGATTCCCTTTATCCAGCTCGTTTTGTCAAACCGGGACAACTTGACACCGAGTATCCCATCGTCGTGAGCGGACGCAACTTTGGGTGCGGCAGCTCCCGGGAGCACGCGCCCATCGCTCTCGGTTCGGCCAATTGCCACCTGGTGATTGCCGAGAGTTTTGCCCGAATTTTCTTCCGCAACGCCATCGCCACCGGGGAATTATACCCCTGCGACTCCGTCGATCGTCTCTGCGATATTCTGAAAACTGGAGATATCGTCACGGTGGACTTGGACCAAGGCACGGTAACCGTTCAATCGACGGGCAAAATCTATGCCTTGAAACCTCTGGGGGATGTGCGCCCGGTGGTTGACGCCGGAGGTTTGTTCAATTACGCGCGGAAGAGCGGTCTGATTCCAGCCTCGAAGTGAGTCGAGTGTTTTGGGGATCATCGCTCGCTGACACTCAGGCTCGGCCGTATGCTGCCTAACTTATTCTCATCCTTATTCGCCTGGTACAATGCGGCCTTGGAAAGCTGGGGGTATCCCCTCATCGCGCTGCTCATGGCCATTGAAAGCTCCCTCGTGCCGCTGCCCAGCGAGCTGGTCATCCCGCCGGCGGCCATCCTGGCCCAACAGGGAAAATTAAGCATGGTGGGGATCGTTCTGGCGGGCGCCATCGGCTCCTGGATAGGCGCCACCGCCATGTACTGGGCTGCGCGGCTGGGTGGCCGGCCGCTCATCATGCGCTATGGCCGCTATGGGTTCATTTCGCCAGCGAAAGTGGAAAAAGCCGAGCGTTGGGCCGCCCGCTTTGGATCCGTTGGCATCTTCATTTCGCGCCTCCTGCCGGTGGTCCGCCATCTTATCGGCATCCCCGCGGGCATCGTGCGGCTGGACTATAAAGTCTTCTCCCTTTACACCCTGGCCGGTTCGGCGGCTTGGAGCGCCGTGCTGTGCTGGGTGGGGGTCATGGCCGGAAACGACGAAAGTCTCATGCGCGGCGAACTGCACCGAGTCACCCTCTGGGTCGTGGGCGCTTTGGCGATGCTGGGCTCGATGTACTATTTCTTAGTCCATCGTTTCATGAAATCCGATGCCGATCGCCAACGGTGAGACGCCGGTTCAAAACACCTCGGCTTCCAAACCTGTTTCCGCGCGAACCTGTTGCGCAATGTGCGAAAGGCATTTCAGCGACAAATGCCGGCAATGGGACAGAGCCGTCGGACGGTGGGCCGAATAGACCTGCACCCGGGAAATCATAGTGCCCGCCGCTTTCAGCTCCGCCAGTCGTTGGACGTACTGTTCGATTTCTTCGGCGGTGGGTTCCCGTTCTTCCAATAATGGAAAAAGGCTCTGAATGACGACGGGGCGTTGACGTCCCAAGGCCTGGATGTTGTGCAGCAGCTTTTCCAGGGGCACCAGCGTCCGGTTGATCCGGCTTATGGACTCCGGCGTCCCGGCATCCAACTTGGCCCATACCTCGTCCTGCGCGGTAAGCCAGCGCAACCCGTTTTGCACCCCCGGCAAATGCAGGCCGGAAGCATTCGTAATCAGGACAATCTTGAAAAAGGGAACTTGCGCCTGGGCGCGCTGATGCACCACCTCCTGCACCACCTCCTCGAATCGGGGACACAAGGTCGGCTCGCCATCGCCACTGAGGTTCACCGTGCGCAATTGCAGCAACTCCTCCGGCACCGCCCGGAATTCCGGCAATTCCTTGATGACATCCTGGCGCACCCACTGCAGCATTTTTTTCAGCTCCGCCGCCATGGCCGGCACGTTGATTTCCCGATCGGCGGACGGCGTGTCGCGCGCCACCTCGCAATAGACACAGCGGAAATTGCATTCCTGCGCGGGATTCATATTCACGCCAATGGACAGCCCGCGCGCCCGCTGCGAAATCACCAGGTAGATAAAACGATTGTCCAGGAAGTTGCGCGCCTCGCCAAACGCCATTTCGAGACGCGGCCGCGCGGCCGGGGTCGTGGCCGCTTTAATCGTTGGGTCGGGCTTGTGAGAATGCTGCATGGCGCCTTAAAGCAACTGCTTTCGTCAAAACTTACCCCCGCCCGTAAAAAATGGCTTTGCCGTCTTTGGGAAACTTTTTACATAAATTGCTTTTCCTACGGTGCCCGAGCGCGACCAAACCGCAACCCAAATGGCGCGCGGGCATCCTCGTCCTTCGTCCTCGAAAAAAACCTGAATCGAGGACGAGGACGAGGGACGACGACGAGGACGAAGGATTGCGGCCGGGGTATCGCTTTGCACCCACGACGCTCCGTGCTATTAGTAAACCGTGTTGCAGGCTTCCGCTAGCGCCGCCGCCAACGCCCCGTTCATCGTCATTCACGGGGCGCGCGAGCATAATTTGAAGAACCTGTCGCTGGCGATCCCGCGCAACCGGTTTGTGGTCGTCACGGGCGTCAGCGGCTCGGGGAAAAGCACCCTGGCGTTCGACATCCTTTTCGCCGAGGGACAACGTCGATTCCTAGATTCCATGAACACGTATGCCCGGCAATTCGTGGACCAGATGCCGCGACCGGATGTTGACCTCATCACCGGCCTGCCACCGACCGTCAGCATCGAACAGCGCACCACGCGGGGCGGCGGCAAGAGCACGGTGGCCACCGTAACCGAGATTTACCATTTCCTCCGCCTGTTATTCGCGCGACTGGGCATCCCGCATTGTCCCCGCTGCCAGGCGCCCGTCCAGCCTCAAACGCCGGATCGGCTCGCCGGCCAATTGCAGGCGGAAGCCCGGCAACGCGGACCGCTCCAATTATTGGCGCCCGTGGTCCGCCACCGTAAAGGCTTTCATACGGATGTCGCCGCCTGGGCGGCGCAACAGGGTTTCCCGCAAATCCGCGCCGATGGCCTTTTGCAGCCATCCGGGCAACGGCTGCGCCTGGACCGGTTTCGCGAACACAATGTTGACATTGTCGTCGGCACCCTGGAAAACCGCGCGCGCGGCTCGTTTCGCGAGGTGATCGACCGCGCGCTCCAACTAGGTCACGGCACCGTCTTCGCTCTGGATGCCAGGGGACGCCAGACGATTCATTCCACCGAACGGGTCTGTCCGGATTGCGGGGAATCCTTCGAACCGCTGGATCCCAAGCATTTCAGCTACAACTCCCCGCGCGGCTGGTGTCCCAAGTGCCGCGGCTTCGGCGAGTTGTTTTATCTGCCGGAGGTGGATCGCGGCGCACGCGCCGAGGACATCGAGGAATCGTGGTTCGACTGGCAGGAAGGACAGCGCGAGTTGTGTCCGGACTGCCAGGGCGCCCGGCTGAATCCGCTGGCCCGCGCGGTCCGTTTGCCCGTGGAAATTCCGGCCCTCGCCGCCGCAGACAACGGCCGTACCCGGCCCGTCAAAGGCGCGCACCGTCATGCCAAGGCGCCATTCCCCACGATTGACCTATTTGCGCAAATGCCGGTAAGCGTCGCCGAAACCGTGTTTGGCCGACTCAGATTCGAAGGGCGTGCGGCCATCATTGCCCGCGACATCCTGCCCGAGATACGCGAGCGGCTCAAATTTCTCAACGCCGTGGGATTGGGCTATCTGCAACTGGGCCGTGGCGTCACTACGCTATCCGGAGGGGAATCCCAGCGTATCCGCCTGGCCGCCC
>JADGRT010000185.1 GCA_017880715.1 Verrucomicrobiia bacterium
GGGGATCGCTTCCAGGGCGGCTTCGGCGTTGGCATATTGACTGAGGCAGTGGAAACCTGCCGCCCGGCTGATCACGCGGGCCAGGGTGCCGCGCAACGGGTCGCTATCTTCGACAATGGAGACGGTAATGGGCATGATCGGATTCCAGTAAAAACTCGCCAGCAAAACCAGGGTAATTTTATTCCGTTTTCTTGCTTATGTCAATTTTTTGTCCGGTTTGCGTTCGGTTCACCGCTCCTACAGTGGCGCGATCAGACGAATCACAGTTCCCTTTTCGGTCGCGGGCAGCAGGCTGAAACTGCCGCCAATGTCCTCCATCCGTTTGCGCATGTTGCGCAGGCCGTTTCGGGTTTGAGCCGCCTTTTCGTCCAGACCCGCCAAACCGCGACCGTTGTCTTCGATTTCCAGAATGAACCGGGTCGGCTCCAATTTAAGCCGAATCCAGACCGAGGTGGCCTTGGCATGTCGAACGACGTTGGTAATCGCTTCTTTGGAAGCCAAAAATACATTGTGCCGCACTTCGGGTGGAATCGCTACGACGGGCAGTTGGACGGGCACATCGAGCCGATATCGCAAACCCGCGACCGCGAGGTATTCCTGGGCGTATTTGCATACATAAGTGACCAGGCCGTCCAGGGAGTCATTCGTGGGATTCACCGCCCAGACGATTTCATCGAGGGCATGCGAGGTATCGCGCGCGGTCTGGGTGATTTGGCGGGCGTGGCCGACAACTTCTTCCGGGAACGCTTTGTCACTTTCCACCAGTTCGCCCAATAGGGAGACCTGGGTGAGGTTGGCGCCGAGTTGATCATGGATGTCACGAGCAATCCGCGAGCGTTCTTTCTCGAGTGCTTCCTGTTGTTTCAACCTTTCCAGTTGCCGCTGCAATTTCTGGGTGGACAGGTAATGAACCACGGCGATGATGGATCCCAGCAGACCGGCGGCGGTGATGCCCAGGAACCACCCAGTCTGCCAAAAGGGGGGCTCCACCGTGATGGCCAGGACGCTGCCCACCGGGTTCCACACTCCGTCCTCGTTGCAGGCCGTCACGTGGAAACGATAATGCCCCGGCGACAGTTTAGGGTAGTGGGCGATGCGGGTATCGCCGGCTTCCGTCCAAGTGGTTTTGTTGGTTTCGTAGTCTTCCAACCGATACTTGAAGCGCGCCCGATCCGGAGCCGTGAGATTAAGGCTGGTGTAATGAATCTCCAACTGTTCCTTGCCGGGCGGGATCGTCACGGCTTGCAGTCGTCCGGCGAGCAGGCGGTTGGTGTTCTGCGTCTGGCCTTCGACCAGCACCATCTCAATGATGACCGGCGGCGGATTGGTGTTGAAGTTCAGCCGCGCCGGGTTGACCGACGCCAAGCCTTTGGTGGTTGGAAACCAGAGCTTGCCCTCGCGGGTGCGACAGGCTCCAGGCTGGGAATCCGGGGTGCATTCACGCGTGGGCAGGCCGTCCGGTTTTTCGTAGGCACGGCCGGCGATCACCTTTGTCAAACCGTTCGCAAAGTCGTTCAACGTCTGCCTGGCCACGCGCATGAGACCGGCATTGGATCCAATCCAAAAGCAGCCTTGGTCATCCGCGATCACATAGCGGATGCTGTTGCCGATAAGACCCTCATGGGTCGTATAACAGGTCCAATTTCCGCCGTAGAACCGGGCCAAGCCGCTGCGGAGAGTTCCAATCCATAAGACTCCGTCCCCGTCCGCGTAGAGCGAGGAAATGTCGTCGCTGGGGAGGCCACCCGCTTGTTTGCGGAACGGGGTGAATTGGCCATCCCGCAAACGGTTTAAGCCACCCCCGGAGGTGCCCACCCAAAGATTTCCCTCGCGATCTTCGGTGATGGCCCGGATGGCATCGGCCGACAATCCGTCCCGGGTCGTAAACACTTTCCAGGCGCGTTCATCCCAGCGCGCCAAGCCGCCTTGCGTTCCTGCCCATACATTGTCTTGACGGTCCTGATACAGGGCATAAACCGGCCGACTAATCCCTTCGAATTTCGGATCCGGCTGGAACCGGTCATTCTGCAACTGGAACAATCCGCCCAAAGTGCCGGCCCAGACACGCTGTTGACGATCCACGAACATGGCCCGGACGGACGGGTTGAACAAGCCCTGGCCGGCATCGAATCGTTTCAAGTTGCCGCCTTTCCAATAATTGGCGCCACTGCCGTTGCAGCCAATCCATAAGCCACCTTGGTCATCTTCGCACACCGATTGCACCACCCAGCCCTGCGATGCCTCCAGCGTGTCGAAAACCTGTCGTTTGATGCGGTTCAAACCGCCGTTGTCGGTCCCCACCCAAAGCGTGCCCTCGCGATCCACCTGCAGCGAAAGGACATAATCGTGAGACAAGCCCTGGTTGGTGGAAATGCAGGTGGCCTGGCCGTCTGAATCAAACCAGAACAGCCCGGCTCCCTTGGTTCCAACCAACAAGTTGCCCTCCAAATCCTCGCAGGCCGAGGAAACATGGGCGTTGGTCCAAGGGTACGCTCCCCAATCCCGATCGAGACGGTTCGCGCGCCATTTTTGAACCCGGCCATCAGCCAGCCGCCAGTAGCCGCCGCGCTGGCTGGCGAGCAGGAAATCCAGCTTGTTCACCGGCAGGCTTTCATCCACGGGAAGCTCGAGTGACCCAGGATTCGCAGTTCGGCTCAGCGAAAACAGGCTGCTATCGACACCCACCCAGACGGGTCCGTTGGTTTCCGCGATGATGGCCCGGCAGTTGCTGTCCCGGCCTCGATCCACCAAAAAAGAAGGCTGGAGGTGGCCGTTCTCATAACGCCACAGTTCGCCATTCGCCGTATAAAGCCATACGACGCCCTGGGCATCTTCACAGGCCGAAACCAGCCGCCGTTCCTTGCCGCCCTGTCCTAGGGGCAGACGGTTCGCCTGGCCGTCCTTGAACAACGTGGTGCCGGCCGTTTCGGTGCCAACCCAGAGGTTGCTCCGGCTGTCCTCGAAAAGGCTGACAATCCGGCTGCTGTTTAATCCCGGCGTATTGCTCTCATCAAACACCGTGAAGCGGATGCCATCGAAACGCACCAGGCCGTTGAGGGTTCCCAGCCAGAGGTAGCCGTCCCGGGTTTGAGTCAGCGACAGGATGGAACCCTGCGGCAAGCCATCGTCTGTTTCCCAAGGTTTGATGGTGTAAGGCACGCCCGCGTGGATGAAAGTGCCTGACGCACCCCAAAGAGCGGGGGCCGGATTGACGAGCAATCCCACGCTGACGGCAAGAATCCAACAATGCTTCGGCATATCCAGTCTTTGACTCCGCTGAAAAACCCCGTAGCGGCGACTCGGCAGAGCGCCGCCAATTTCCCGGTTTCGGTCCAAAAGTGCGGCGCTCTGCCGAGACGCCGCTACGCCCGCAAGGTGCAGAAAACTCGTCGCGTCACTTCTTCCGCAGGGCTGCCCTGGCAGCGGCGAGTTCCTTGAGTCTGGCTCGGGGGACCTCGGGAAACTTCGGATTGAGTTCGGCCAGGGTTTCGATGACGGCGGCGGCCACGACCATCCGGGTGAACCACTTGTTGTCGGCCGGGACCACATACCAGGGCACGGTTTCGGTCGCCGTATGCCGGATCATCTCTTCGTAAGCATCCATATACGGGTCCCAAAAGCGGCGTTCCTGCAGGTCGGTTGCCGAAAATTTCCAGTGTTTATCCGGATTGTCCAGGCGTTCGAGGAAGCGGTTCTTTTGTTCCTTTTTGGAGACGTGCAGGAAGAACTTGAGGAGGACCACGCCGTTGTTGGCGAGGTATTGTTCAAAATTGCGGATATCCTTGTAGCGTTCCTTCCAGATGCGGTCGGTGATGAGTTCGCGTGGAAGTCTCTGCTGGTCGAGGAACTCCGGATGCACGCGGACGATGAGGACCTCCTCGTAATAGGAGCGGTTGAAGATGCCAATGTTGCCGCGGTTCGGCAGGGCTTTCATGCTTCGCCACAGATAGTCGTGATCGAACTCTTCGCTGGACGGGGCCTTGAAGGAATGCACCTGGCAGCCCTGCGGGTTTACGCCGGACATGACATGCTTGATAACGCCATCCTTGCCGGCAGCGTCCATCGCCTGAAAGATGAGCAACAACGCCCGTTGATCTTCGGCGTAGAGCCGCTCCTGGAGCGCGGCCAACGTTTGCACATCGATTAGCAGCTCCTGCTTGGCTTTGGGTTTGGCATCGGTTTTGAGTCCCAGCGTTTCCGTCGGATCGATGCTTTTAAGACGAAAGGCCTTGCCTTGGGTGATGCGGAACGGCGCCGTAAGTTTACGGGCTTTTTGGGCGATTTCTTTCGTGTTCATGATGGTGGCTTTCGTTGGCAATGAGGCAAGCGGCTCTCATCCCGCTGCTTAATATCGCCAATCTTTCGCCCGAGTCCAGATTGAATTCTCTGAATTCCAACCTCTTCCGCAGCGTCTGATCTTGCCCTGATCATCAGTTTGCTATTGCGTTGTAGTGCGGCAAAAAATTAGGCTTCTGCCGGGCGGCTTTAGTCATGGTTTCCTCCTTTTTTGGCATGATGAATTTGATTAAATTGCGGTCGCTGGTTTGGCTGTTGATGTTGCCACTAAGCTGGGCTGCCACGGCCCAAGCTCAAACCACCAACGGCCTGTTGCGCGAGGTTTACGATGGGGTCTCGGACGTCACGCTGGCCTCGCTTTTGAGCCTTCCCAGCTTTCCCGACCATCCCACCAGCAGCGGGCTGCTCAGCAATGGCTTCGAAGCGCCGACCAACGTGGCTGATTATTACGGCCAGCGATTGCGGGGCTATGTGATACCGCCCACCTCCGGGAATTATGTGTTCTGGATTGCCAGCGATGATAATTCGGCCCTCTACCTGAGCACTGACGAGCAGCCTGCGAACAAGGTTCAGATCGCCAGCGTCAACTCGTGGACGCCGCCCCGCAATTGGAGCATTGAGCCCAATCAGCAATCCGCGCCGATTCGGTTGGAGGCCGGGAGAGCCTACTATGTGGAAGCGCTGATGGCCGAAGCCAGCGGCGACGACAACCTGGCCGTCAAATGGCAACTGCCCAGCGGAGTTGAAGAGGAGCCCATCCCGGCCGCGCGGCTCTATCCCTGGGGCACCTCCTTTACGGCGCCGGCGATCGCCGTGAATCCGACTAATACCAGCGCCGTCGAGGGCGCCGTTGCCGCTTTTCAGGTCGGGCTCAGTTCCATCGGGTCGGCGAGTTTTCAATGGCAGCGAAACAGCAACAACATCGCTGGCGCCAACAGCCCCAGCTATCTCCTCGCGCCGGTCACCTTGGCTGACGACGGCGCGCGATTCCGCTGCGTGATCGCCAATTCCAAGGGGAGCGTCACCAGCACCGAAGCCGTTCTGACGGTGCTGCCTGACACCACGGCCCCCTTCCTGGTTTCGCTGCTCAACCTCGGTCACACCAACCTCACCGTCACTTTCTCCGAACCCGTGGAAGTTGCCAGCAGCATTCGCGCCGCCAATTATTTGATTAATAATGGCATCATCGTTAACGGAGCAGCGCTGTCGGCTGACGGTAAAACCGCCACGCTGACCACGTCGCCGCTGGTCTTTGGCACGCCCTACACGATTACCGTGAGCTCGGTTCGCGACCGCGCGGACACGCCGAATACCATCGCGCCTGGCTCGCAGATGTCGTTCACGGCCGTGGAGTATGCCCCGTTGAATCTGGGTAATCCACCGCGATCGGGCAGTTACGCAGCCGTCACGAACGGTTTTAATCTCACGGGTGACGGCACCGATATTGGCGGCACGGCCGATCAATGTTTTTTCAGCTACCAGCAGCGTACCGGCGATTTCGACGTCCAAGTTCGGGTGCAATCGATCGAGGGATCGGATGCCTGGGCCAAAGCCGGTCTGATGGCACGCGACACCTTGGAGGCCAACAGTCGTTTTGCGGCCACGGTGGCGACCCCGAGCATGAACGGGTGCTCGTTCCTGTCTCGTTCCACCGTC
This sequence comes from Verrucomicrobiia bacterium, assembly GCA_017880715.1. Taxonomy (GTDB): domain Bacteria; phylum Verrucomicrobiota; class Verrucomicrobiia; order Limisphaerales; family UBA1319; genus JADGRT01. The sequence goes on from JADGRT010000185.1 coordinate 5,953, forward strand.
GCCGGCAACAGCACGGCAGCCGGTTTCTTGCCGGTCAACTATCCCGCGAGCTGGCTGCGCTTAAAACGCGCCGGCAACAGCTTTACCGGTTATGCCAGCTTGGATGGCCAGTTGTGGAGCCTGCTGGGATCCGTCAGCCTTTCGCTGCCCGCCACCATCTATTTCGGCATGGCCATCGCCAGCCATAACGATGCCCTGGGCACCACGGCCCAGTTTCGCGAGCTTGGCAACGTGATCGGCGGCACCATCGGCACCCCGCAAATTACCGGTGAACCGCTCGGCCCTTCCACCCGGCGCGGCGGCTTGGTGATTTCTGAAATCATGTATCACCCAGCCGCGCGCGCCGACGGTCGGAAGCTCGAATTCGTGGAAATATACAATGCGCAGCCGTTTTTTGAAGACCTCAGCGGCTATCGACTGACCGGCGCTTTGGACTACACCTTTCCCCCTGGAACCGTGTTGCCGGCGGGTGCCTTTCTCGTC
>JADGRT010000186.1 GCA_017880715.1 Verrucomicrobiia bacterium
ACCCTCCGGGAGCTTGGGCGGCCACACCTGCCAGGGGCTCGAGGTCAACGCGCGGAGGTGACCATTCGCGCTCCGATTTCATCCGCGCGCCACTTGGGTTGCGGCTGGATCGCGCTGAAAATTTTCGCGGCTCCCACCGCATTCCAGCCGGCGGACCGCTTACTGCGGCTCAATCCCAATGGTGTGAGTCACCGGCACCAAGGCCGCCTTGACGGCCTCCGCCAGCGGCAGGCGTTCTTTTTCCGTCCGTTCCACGGTGGCTTCCAGGTCGGCCTTGCCATCCGCCCCATGAAACTTCTGCTTGATCTGGACGGTTTCAAAATCCTGCTTGGCCTTCACCGCGGCATCGACTTTGACAAAGGCTTCCGAGAAGGGATTGACGGCAAATTCCTCGGCCAGGTTGACGCCTTGGGCCAATTGCTGGGCGGAGAAAATGCGGGACTCGCCTCCCCAAGTCACGCGGTAGCTTCTGGCTTTGCCGTTCTTGACCACCAGCAACAACCGGTTGAATTCCCGGTTGAATGGCACCAAAGACATGCCCGACCGGATTTGATCGTCGCGGCCGATGTCACCCGCTGCACAGAACGGATACCGATGACTGGTGATCTTCAACTGGCCGGCGTCGAAACTGACGAGGTCATGCCCTGGGGACACCGTGGCCTTCTTGGCCTTGAGATCCACCGTGAACGTGCCGATGTCACCCGGCACGCCCAACCCGCGGAGAAACGCGTAAGCCATCACCAGGTGCCCCGCCCAACCCGGGTGCACGCCGTCGCCGCCGGCAATGGCGTAATTCGTCTGATACCGATTCTGCGCCAGCCAGCCAGCCTGCAGCATCGGCCAAAAGACATCGGCAAACCGCACCTGTTCGGACTGGGCAATCTCGATCCCGATGCCACGCAACTCGGCGAGGTTCAAATTGAGATCCTCCATCGTCGCCTTTTTGTCCTGGGACCAATTCGGATTCTTTCCCACGCAGCCAGGCGATCCTTGAACGACTCGAACGCCCGCGCTCTTGAACGCCTCCACGATGGCGGTGGATTGCTCGCGATAGAGCCGCCCAATCTCGGGTTCGTAGGCCCGGTAACGATGATCGTTCATGCCGTAACAGGTGGTGGCGACGGTGGGCTTGAAACGCAAACAGTCATTGGTCATGCGCGCCAAAAAACCCGAGGCGGTCTCGCCGCCCCAGCCATATTGCCGCACCGATATATTCAGCTCGGGCAACGCCACCGTCAGATAGGTTTCCAGAATGCGCGAGTACATCTTCTGTTCGGTGATGGAATCGCCACAAATGGCCAGCCGGTCGCCAGGCTTCAGATAGCTGGTTCCATAAACCGGCGCTTTCTTAAGCTGGAACTTGGCAAAATAGGGATGGGCGGGTTTGGCTTCGAATGGCCGGGCCGAGACCTTGGCCGGATCGGCGGCACAACCGCAGCAAGACGATTTGGATGGGGACGAAGTCGCGCAGCCTGAAAGCAGCGCCAGCGCCAGCAGCAAGCCAACTTGCTTCACGAGTTTATCTATGATTTTCATGCGCCATAGTGTTCGGCGTTTGCCAATATGAGTCAAGCTGGGATGACATCGATCAAGCGACTTCCCAGCCTGGACGGCAGCTTTCCCTGAGGAACTTGTCCGCCTCGGGAGCGTTTGGCGATTTCATGGCTTTCGCATCCCAGTACATTTTCTTGCCCACGCGCATGGCCACCAAACCGAGCAGGCCGATTTCCGAAAGCGCCGCGCCATACTCGAAATTGGCGCTGGCCGGCTTGCCGCCCTTGCAGGCGTCCAGCCAATCGCGGTGATGCCCCTTCGAACGCGGCAACGTCTTGGCGGGGCGTTTGTAGTCGTCCATCCGGCTGCCGGGCAGCAGGCGCGGATCGCCCGCCCAGCCGGGACAGGTGAGCATGCCCTTGTCACCCACAAACAGAATGCCGTTGCCACCGGCGCCCAACTGGTCGTCGGGCTCCAGCCCTTCCGGACGGGCGGGCATCAAACCGCCCTCATACCATGTGAATTTAACGGCCGGCATTTTGCCGCGCGGGCCGAAATGATAGGTGTAAAGGCCTCCCGGAGGAGCGATATAAGAGTCCACCCCGCCCACGCCAAAGGCCTCGATGCTTAGCGGCTCGCGCAAATCCAGCGCCCAGAGGGCAGGATCGAAGTTGTGGCAGAAAAAGTCGCCGATGGGCGCGGTGCCGAAATCCCAGAAATCGCGCCAACTGACCGGAGAATAAACCGAGCTGTAAGGGCGGGATTCACGCGGTCCCAGCCATAAATCCCAGTTCACGCCTTTGGGCACCGGCTCCGGAGCGGGACGTCCGCCCGTGTGCTGTTTATTCCAGCGGGAAGCGCCGGTCCAGGCATGGACCTCGCGCACGTCGCCGATGACGCCGTCCCAAATCCATTCGCAAGTCTGACGAATGCCATCCCCCGAGTGCCCCTGGTTGCCCAACTGGGTGGCAACACCGGTTTCCTTGGCTACCTTGGCCACCAACCGCGCCTCGAAGACGTTATGCGTGAGCGGCTTTTCGCAGTAAACATGCTTGCCCTGGCGCATGGCCGTCAGGCACACGTAGGCGTGATTATGATCAGGCGTGGCGCACAGAATGGCGTCGATGGCCTTCTCTTTATCCAGCATCTCGCGGAAATCCTGGTAATCGGCGACTTGGTAATTCGGCGTTTTTTCGGAGAAGTGTTTCTCAATTTCCGCTTTCACCGGCAGACGGCCGGCCAGGCCCTTGAAATAATAGGCATCCAGATTGAGGCTCTCGATGGGATCCGCCACCGCGATGATCTGGGCATCGGCATGGGAGAACAGGGCGCGCACGTTCGTGCGGCCCTGGCCGCCGCAACCAATGATGGCGAGGTTGATCTTCTCGCTGGGCGCCACAAACTTAGGGCCGCCTAGAACATGACGGGGAACCAGGTTGAAAGCGGCCACCGCCGTCGCCGTGCGGCGAATGAATAGGCGCCGGCTCAGACCGGGCTTGGACATCTCATTTTTCTTCATAAGGATGATCGGTTTTATATTGGACGTTAGCATGCCCATGCCGGGTCCGATATTTCAAGCGCTAACCCAGTCGAGTCGGAGCGCCGGGTGCAACTCACTTTTTTCGTAGCATCCCGGCGTGAGCCGGATCATTATTCTCCAACTCCAAAAAACCGTAGGAGACGACGTCAGGAGTCTCTAACTTCGAAAAGCGGCGCAAGATTCGAGAGTTTGAGCCGACTCACGTCGGCGGCCACGTTTTGGTAGCGCAGGAGGCTTGCGCGAAACTCAGCAACCCCTTAATCTGCGTGGCGACGGCATGAACGGCATACCCATGACATCACCCGGCGACCGCACCTTGGATGCTCGACCAAGCCAGCCCGAAAACCGCGGCCCTTCGACATGACCCAGCCTTCCGTGATTCTTATTTCCCGCCTCTTTCCGCCGGCCACCGGCGGCCTGTCCGATCACACCGAACGGCTGGCCTCCGAACTTGGCCGGCTGATGCCCGTATCCGTTTTGACTTCGACCGGCGCTCGAACCGATGCGATGGGGGTTAAGGTGTCTGCCCGGGTCACGCAGTGGCATGATAGCGCCGCCATCCTGAACGCGATTCAATCCCAATCGAACCATTCCCGGCTGCTCTGGCAATACGTCCCGCACATGTATGGCCGGGGCGGCGTCAACTTCGCAATTCCCCGGGCGATGGCGGCGTTGCGCCGGTTGGGACGGCGGCAGTTGGTCATCGCCCATGAGATTGCGGCGCCGCTTTCGCCCTGGCCGCACCGTTTGTTTTACGCTCTGGCACATCGCTGGCAATGGCGGCAAATTCTCCCCAGCGTTGACGCCATCGGCATCTCTACCGAAGCGTGGCTGCAGTCCGAGCTGGAGCGAAAACCGGAATATAGGGACAAGCTATTTCTGCTGCCCTCGCCGTCCCTCATCCCGGTGGCACGGACTCCTCCCGATCACCGCCAGCAATGGCGCCGGAAACATAACCTGCCTGCGAACAGCAAAATCCTGGCGTTTTTTGGCACCCTCGGCGCCGCCAAGCAATTCGATTGGATCGTGAAGGCCTGGCAGTCCAGCGGGAGTCCGAACCAACCGGTGATTCTGGTTGTTATCGGGGATCACCCGAGGGGGTCGCCATTCGTGAACGAAAGCCCTGGGCTTTTGCCCTTGGGTTTCGTGTCGCCCGCCGTGGTTTCCGAGGCTTTGCAGGCAACGAATGTTCTGGCTTTACCCTTTATCGACGGGGTTGCCGAACGCCGCACTTCCTTCATGGCCGGCTTGAGCCACGGCTGCGCCATCGTCACCACGATTGGCACTAGCACCGGCGCCACGCTACGATCCGCTGATTACCTACGCTCCCATGGGGCGAACGACCGGGACGCATTTATCGGCCAAGTTCGCCAACTGCTGGATGACGAAGAGGGACAAAAGACCCTGGGCTCCAAAGCGGTGCGCGCGTATCGGCAGAGTTACGATTGGCCGGTGGTTTGCCGGCGGCTCGCTGACCGGTTGGTTTCGCCCGGCTGATTCACCGAGCCGGGTGTGCTTCTCGGATTCTTTTGGAGCGCCGACATCTTGTCGGCTTTCGGGCTGCCCCATTCGGCGAGGCGGACAGGAATGTCCGCGCTCCGATCACTTAGGTTGCGGGTGCTGAAACAATCCGAGCGCAGCGTTAACGGTTTGGGCTTGTCAGGATGGATCAACACGACTATACCGAGCGTCACTATATGGACAGGACGTTATGTTAGCCAAGGTTTGTTCAGCGGCCGTTAATGGCATCGAGGCCTATCCCGTCGAGGTGGAAGTGAATGCGGGGTGGGGGGATACGGTGGTGGTTATTGTGGGCCTTCCGGATACCGCGGTGAAAGAATCGCGGGACCGAGTCAGCACCGCCATCAGCAATTCCGCCTTCAAGTTTCCCATGGGACGCACCACGATCAACCTCGCGCCCGCCGACGTTAAAAAGGAAGGCCCCAGCTTCGATCTGCCGATCGCCGTCGGGATGCTGGCCGCCAGCGAGCAGATGGAATCCGCGGTTTTGGAGGATTACGCGATGGTCGGCGAACTTGCCCTCACCGGCGGCGTGCGGCCGGTCAAAGGCGTGCTGACGATCGCCCTCCGGGTCAAGGCCACCGGAAAGACCGGTCTGCTGGTTCCGGCGGAAAATGCCCCCGAGGCCGCCGTGGTCAAAGGCCTCGAAGTCATTCCCGTCCATAACCTGCGCGAGGCCGTTGGTTTCCTGGAAGGCGCGTATGCCATCGCCCCAACGCGCGTGGACATCGACCGCCTCTTTGCCCAGGATCCCGATGGGGAATACGATTTCGCCGACGTGAAGGGCCAGGAATCGGTCAAGCGCGCCCTGGAAATTGCGGCGGCGGGGGGTCACAATGTGTTGTTAGTAGGACCTCCTGGAACCGGCAAGTCCATGTTAGCCAAACGGCTGCCGACCATTTTGCCGCCGCTGACGCTGGACGAAGCTCTCGAAACCACCAAAATCCACAGCATTGTCGGCCTGCTATCCCCCGGGCAGGCCCTGGTCACCCACCGGCCTTTTCGTTCGCCGCATCATACCGTCAGCGATGCGGGCCTGCTCGGCGGCAACATCAATCCCACACCCGGCGAAATTTCCCTCGCTCATAATGGCATCCTGTTTTTGGATGAATTGCCGGAGTTCAAACGCAACGTATTGGAAACGCTGCGGCAACCTCTGGAGGATGGCCATGTCACCATTTCCCGCGCCGCCGGTTCGATGACCTTTCCCGCGCAGTTCATGCTCGTGGCCGCCATGAATCCCACACCCGATGGCAAAATGGCGCACGAATCGCGCAGCTCGCCGCGCGAAATCCAGCGCTACCTGGGCCGCATCTCCGGCCCGCTGCTGGACCGCATCGACATCCACATCGAAGTTCCGGCCGTGCCCTTCCGCGACATGACCGGCGAACGGACGGGCGAATCCTCGGCGCAGATTCGCGGGCGTGTCCTGCTGGCGCGCCAACGCCAGCAGGCCCGGTTTGCCGCCAAGCCCCGCATCACCTGCAACGCCCGCATGGGCAGCCGCGAGTTGAAGGCCTACTGCCAACTGACGGCCGAGACCCTGGAACTGCTGAAAATGGCCATGAGCGAAAAGAAGCTGAGCGCCCGGGCCTTCGACCGGATTCTAAAAGTGTCGCGCACCATCGCCGATTTGGCCGGATCGGAAACGATCACCAGCGAACATGTCATGGAAGCCATTCAGTTCCGCGCGCTCGATCAGCAGATCTGGACCTGAACATTCTTGAAAGATTCCCAGAAAGTCTCACGATTTACTATTGTCATGTTGTCGCACTCTGACGTTTCTCCAAACCGGGAGGAACTGCTGCCCACACGCCGCAGCCTGCTCGACCGCCTCCGCGACTGGGAGGACCAGGCAAGC
>JADGRT010000187.1 GCA_017880715.1 Verrucomicrobiia bacterium
TTCGCACCTTAGCAAATGGGATGAAACAGCGAAAGGGAATTCGGATCAGGTTGGGATGCTCTCACTTTTTTCGTAGCATCCGGCGTGAGCCGGATCATTTGTCTCCGACGAGCATTCGAAAAGCGGCGCCAGATTCGAGAGTTTGAGCCGACTCACGTCGGCTGCTACGTTATGGTAGCATGAGTCAAGGTGCGGGAACTCCGTTTGGGTGTAGATTGATCGCGTCGAACCGATCCGTGACTATGAAACGCAAAATGATACAAATCGACGAGGCGAAATGCGACGGGTGCGGTCTTTGCCTGCCCAATTGCCCCGAAGGCGCCATCCAGCTCATCGATGGCAAGGCGCGGTTGATTAGCGATCTGTTCTGTGACGGTCTAGGCGCCTGCCTGGGGCATTGTCCGCAGGGCGCCATCACGATCGAGGAACGCGAGGCTGAACCCTACAACGAGCGCCAGGTCATGGCCAACATCGTCAAGCAGGGCGCTCCGGTCATCCACGCCCATCTGCAACATCTCAAGGAGCATAACGAACTCGATTACCTGCGCGACGCCATGAATTATCTGAAAGAAAACCACCTCCAGATCGATTTGACAAATCCCCAAGCCCCGGGCGCGGCGCCTTCGCAACCGCCCGAAGGCGGTTGTCCGGGATCGCGCCTGATGAGTTTCGCGCCCCGATCATCGGCCGCTTCAACCGATGACGCCGGTAAACGCGCCTCGCAATTGCGGCATTGGCCGATTCAATTGCATTTGATCTCTCCCCGCGCTCCGCACTACCAGGGCGCCGATCTGCTCCTGGCTGCGGATTGCGTCCCGTTCGCCATGGGCGATTTCCACCGGGATTATCTCCAGGGTAAGGCTCTGGCCATTGCGTGCCCCAAACTCGATGAAGGCCAGGATGTCTATGTGGAAAAGCTGGCCGCTTTGGTGGACGAAGCCCGGATCAACACCCTCACGGTGATGATCATGCAGGTGCCTTGTTGCGGCGGACTGCTGCGACTGGCCAAGGAAGCCGTGGCGCGCGCGCAACGCAAGGTCCCCATTAAGTGCATCGTCGTCAGCCTGCAAGGCGATGTCCTCAGCGAGGAATGGGTTTGAACGAGAAAAAGGTTTTTATAAGGAAGGCAGGCATCTAATCCAGGAGTGCGGCTGTGTCGTCCTCGACCAGCCGGCCATTGCCTGGTAGCGCAGGTTTCCAACCTGCTGTATCGCCGACTTCCAGTCGGCTGGGCGGGCGAGGGAGCGAGCGCGTCCGAACCGCCCGGCGCCTCCTCCGTTCGCACGCTCAGCGGATTGGAAATCCGCGATACAGCAGACTGGAAGTCTGCGCTACGGCGCGGGCGCATCCGTTCGCCAGATCCGTGTAAGGAGCAGGCGGCAGCTCCGCCCTACCTGGTTTCCTGCCTCCCTCATAAAACAATGGGCGCTTGTTTTGTGTTGAGAGCGCCTCTGTTTCCTGAAAAAGTCCCGGGGAATCATGACCAGCACCAATGGCAACTCGGCCCAGGAGGTTTTCCACAAAATCAGCCGCAACATCGAGAAGGTGATGCGCGGGCAGGCGGCTTCCATCCGCAAGCTGCTAGCGGCTTTTGCCAGTGGCGGCCACGTTCTGCTCGAGGATTATCCCGGCACGGGCAAAACCACCCTGGCCAAAGCACTGGCCAAATCCATCGACGCCCAATTCCGCCGTTTGCAGTTCACGCCTGACCTGTTGCCGTCGGATATTCTGGGCGTTTCCACGTTCGATCAGCGTGAGCAGACGTTTCGGTTTCACGAAGGCCCGGTATTCGCGAACATCCTGCTGGCCGACGAAATCAACCGTGCCTCGCCGCGCACCCAGTCGGCGCTGCTTGAAGCCATGGGCGAAGGCCAGGTGAGCGTGGACGGGTACCGCCGCGAATTGCCCGAGTTATTTTTCGTCATCGCCACGCAAAACCCCATCGAGTTTCGCGGCACGTATCCCCTGCCCGAGGCGCAAATGGACCGGTTCGCCCTGCAATTCCAGCTCGGCTATGTGACGCCCGAGCTGGAAATGGGCATTCTCACCGACCAGGAAATAAAACATCCCATCGACGATTTGAAGGCCTGTGTATCGGCGGCAGAGATTACGGCCCTCAAACGCGCGGTCCGATCGGTTCGGGTGAACGAAGAGATGAAGCGATACATCGTCGATCTGGTGAACGCCACGCGGACGATGCCCGGGGTGCAGTTAGGGGCCAGCCCGCGCGCTTCTTTGACCCTGATGAAAGTGGCGCAGTCCCTGGCATTGTTTGACGGGCGTGAATTTGTCACGCCGGAATCGGTGCAGGAACTCGCCATTCCGGTAATGGCCCACCGGCTGGTAATGGAGCCGCAGGCAAAATTCTCCGGGCAAACCGCCGAGGGCATCGTGCGCGAAGTGGTGCAAAAAGTCCATGTGCCAGCCTAAAATCGATGACTTTGTTCCAACGATACCTGTATCGAAACTACCAGACGATGGCATCGATCCGGCAGTGGCTGGAGCGACGCATCACCCCGGTGGGGGCTTTGGCTATTACCGGACTCGTGCTTACCGCGCTTCGCGGAGCGGACACCACCCTATCGGTGACTTACCAGGCGTTCGCCTTTTTAGCGATTCTGGTTCCCGTTGCCTGGGTCAGCCTCTGGTTTTTTCGGGGACGATTTTCCATTCAACGGCATTTGCCGCGCATCGGCTCCGCGGGAGTCCCCCTGGCCTACCAAATATCGATTGAAAACCTTACTCGACGGAATCAAAGCGGGCTGTCGATGTTCGAAAACCTGGCCGATAGGTTGCCCACCCTCAAGGAGTTCGTGGAAAATCCCGAGCCAGGAGAAGAAAAACGCAACTGGCTGGACCGGCGTTATGGTTATTATCGGTGGCAATGGCTGGCTAATCGCAAGCGGCCTGCCCGAGTGGAAAGGACGCCGGTTCCACCCTTGCGACCGGGCGAACGGTTGCAGCTCAAAATGCAGTTGCTGCCGTTGCGACGCGGCGTGTTGCGGTTCGAGGGAACCACGATTGTCTGTCCGGATCCGTTTGGCCTTTTCCTTGCCTGGCAGCAGGCACCGGCAGCTCAAAGCGTCTTGATCCTGCCCAAACGATATCCGTTGCCGCCCGTCGATCTGCCCGGCACGCGCAAGTACCAGCCACGCGGCGTTGCCCTGGCGTCTGCGGTGGGCGAATCGGAGGAGTTCATGTCCCTGCGCGACTACCGCCCTGGCGATCCGTTGCGCTCTATCCACTGGAAAAGTTTTGCCAAGCTGGGGAAACCGATCGTGAAAGAATTCCAGGACGAGTTTTTTGTCCGGTACGCCCTGATCCTGGATACCTTTTCCGGCGCGGATTTTAGCGATCGATTTGAAGAGGCGGTTTCAGTCGCGGCCTCGTTTGCCTGCACCCTGCTGACCCAGGATTCGCTGCTCGATCTGCTGTTTGTCGGCCCGCAAGCGTTCTGTTTCACCGCGGGCCGTGGCGTAGCCCACACGGAACAAATGCTGGAAATCCTGGCATCGGTGAGGATCTGTCATGACCAGCCTTTTCAATCCCTGGCCCAACGGGTCCTCCATCACGCCAGCACGGTGAGCGGATGCATCTGCATTTTTCTGGCCTGGGATCAGGAACGCCAGGACTTCATCCGCCAATTGAAGGCTCTGGACGTGCCCCTGCGCGTGCTGGTCATTACCGATCCGGGGGTGCCCTTGGATCCCGGCCCGCTCCGGGATCATCCGGAATGGTTCTGGCCGCTGGAAATGGGACGCATCGCCGAGGATCTTGCGGCTCATGGACAATAGGAAGACGAGACATGGACAACACGACCCGCAATACCCCTCCGCTCTTAATGGGCGCGGTGCTGGTGTTCTGGGGATGGCAAATCGGCTATCTCGTGCTGGGATTGTCGGCCGCCATCGTCCTGGAGGGCGGTCGCGCGCTACGCTGGCGATGGGAACTGGCCGAGGTGGATTATCGGCGCATCTGGGATTTATGTGTCATCGTCACCGGCATTCTGTTTCTTTTCTTCTACGGATCCGAAGACTGGACACGCACGGCCTTTACCTTCGCGAAATGGCTGCCCTTGGTTTTTCTGCCCATGGTCATGGCCCAATGGTTCGGCAGTCGCGAACGGGTTCCGTACGGCGTTTACTCCTGGCTGCTGCGCCGACAACAACGTCAACAAGCGCGCCTCGGCTATCCCGGCCACGCATCGGCCCTTATCCGCGACGACCACCCGGAACGCGGTCTGAATTTCTCCTATCCATATTTTGCCTTGTGCCTGCTCGCGACCGCGTCGATTAACACGAAACAATCCTGGTTTTATGCCGGTTTCTGCTCGCTGTGCATTATGGCGCTGTGGCAGGTGCGGCCCCGACGGCTTCCCGTGTTGACCTGGGGACTCGCCGTGTCCGTGATGGTGGTGGCGGGTTACCACGGACACCGGCAACTCACATTCTTACAGGCCATGGCGGAACGGACTGTCAGCAAATGGATCACCAACCTGGGCCGGCGAGATCCAGATGCCAACGAAAGCCATACCTCCATGGGCCAGATTGGCAGGATCAAGCTGTCGGGCCGGGTTATATTGCGTCTCGAAACCGATGGACCAACCGCTGCCCCCACCCTGCTCCGCGAGGCCAGCTATCAACTCCTTCGCAACACCACCTGGCGTGTCGCCCGCCGCGACTATGTGCCCGTCAATCCGGATTCGGATACCAACGACTTCTGGACTCTGATCCCAAACCAGCCGACTCCATCCTCGGTCAAAATCGCGCGGTACCTGAACCGGGGCAACAACGTGCTGCCCCTGCCCGCGGGCACCGCCCAGATCGCAAATATGGCTTCGGCCACCATGGAATACAGCCCGCTGGGAGTCGTACGCGTGGATCAGGCGCCGCGCTTTGTCAACTACCGGGCGTATTATGGGCCGGGGGAACTGTTGGACAGTCCGCCCAAACCAGAAGACGATTTGCAGATTCCGGATGCGGAGAAGGCGGCCTTGGCTCAAATTGCCGATCGTTTGCAGCTCGAGGGCAAGTCGCCCAAAGAAATACTCGCGGCGATTCGCGGATTTTTCCAAAATGAATTCCAGTATTCCCTCTGGCAAAAACCGCCGGCCGAGAAAGGCAACGATTCCCTGACGCCGCTGGGACGGTTTCTGCTGAAAACCCGCTCCGGCCATTGCGAATTCTTTGCCTCGGCCACCGTGTTGCTGTTGCGCCAGGCCGGGCTGCCCGCCCGGTATGCGACCGGGTATGCCGTGGACGAGCGCGGGCGGGGCAATTCCTACGTCGTACGCGCGCGGCATGCCCACGCCTGGTGCCTGGTGCATGTGAATGGCCGTTGGGAGGATTTTGACACCACGCCGGCGTCCTGGAACAACCTCGAAAACGAACAGGCCTCCCTTTTCGAATCCTTGACGGATTTCGGATCGTGGCTTTGGTACCAATTCAACCGGTGGCGCTATGGACAGTCCAATTTCAGGCAGTACCTGCCCTGGCTCCTCATCCCGCTGGCGCTGCTGCTGGCCTGGCGAGTGATCCGACATAAACAGCGCGTGCAGCCGGCGATGGCCATCGAAGCCTCCGCCGATTCGCCGCGTCTGGGAATCGATTCCGAGTTCTATCTGATGGAGCGGCGGATCATCGAAATGGGCTTTCCGCGAAGTCCGGACGAAGCCTTGGGCGTGTGGCTGCCTCGGGTTGGGCCGGCCGCCGGCCTCGGCCGGGAAACGTGGGAACCGCTGCTTTTCCTGCACTACCGCTACCGCTTCGATCCGGCCGGCATTGCCCCCGCGGAACGACAGGAATTGCAACAGCGCGTGCAGGCCTGGCTGGAACGCAAGGAGGAGTCGGCGCCATCGCGATCGTAGCCTAATATTGTGGAGCGCCCGCGAGCCTGTAGGGCAGGCTTTCCAGCCTGCCGGTTCGCCAGACTTTCTAGTCCGGCGGGGGCGCGGACGACTGGAAAGTCGCCCGAACCGGCAGACAAGAATGTCTGCCCTACGCTAAACACCTGCCCTCGTCCGCTCGAAGTTAAACGATGCGAACTCGCGGATGAGGGCATCCGCGCTCCCCCAATGTCGGCGCCCCGGAAAAACCTCTGCGCAGGGCTGCTTCAGGCATGGACATATTCATGTCCCAGGTAGGACATGAGTTTGTCCACCCATGGGCAAAGGGATTTCAGGCGTGTTCCGCGGAGTCGTGACTCCGAGGTTGGCGGCGGCGCACGCGTCGAGCAATCCCAACCCCCGTCGGGGTGGCATGTTTATAGCCAACGATGTCCATAAGAATATTTCCCAGCCCCATCGGGGGAATGGCCCTTACTTAAGACCTAAAACTTTCTTGCCAAGTCGCTTGCGACGCTTGGGGTGCGGCAGGGTTTCAAACAACATCTGGCGGCTCAAGC
>JADGRT010000188.1 GCA_017880715.1 Verrucomicrobiia bacterium
GGCGCCTGCCGAATCGCTCGTTCCGTGAACCTCACCTTGGAGCGCGGACATTCTTGTCCGCTTTGACGCTATCGAATGCGCAGGCCGACAAGAATGTCGGCGCTCCCGCCCCACGCCAGTTCACGATTCCAAGACACCTCAAAAACCCGGTTCTTTTACTCACGCTTGGATTTCTGCTCCTGGCTTTGTCCGCTGTTGCCGCACCCCAATTCACTGCCAGCCTCAACCCGGACACCATCCGCCCGGGTGAAACCGCCACCCTTTCCCTGGTTTTTGAGAACGGGTCGCCCGGTAACTCTCTGGAAATACCCGATATCCCCGGTCTAAAAATCCAATCCGCCGGCCAATCCGAGACAGCGAATTTCAGTTGGGGTAATTCTGGTAAGGTTAGTTTGTCGCAGTACACTTACAATTTCGCCGTCACCTCGCTGAAGCCAGGCGAGTATTCCATTCCCGCCATGAGCGTTAAAGTGGGCAAGACCACGTTAACCAGTCCGCCTCTGAAATTGAAGGTGTTGCGTCCCAATGAAGCCAGCACCGCGCCCGCCAACCCGGTCGCCCAGTATGCCTTTGTCAAATTGGCCTTGCCAAAACCAAAAGTTTATATTGGCGAGCTTTTCACTCTGGAAATCCAGGTCTATGCCGTCAACGGACAGTTGCGTAATGTCTCCCGGCTGCCCGCCGATGGCTTTACGATTGTTAAAGGCGAGTCGGGTGGCGAACGACGGGCTCAAATCGGCAACCGGGAATTCAAACTCATCCCCGTGCAGTTCACCTTGGTTCCCAACCGAACCGGCAAACTCGAATTGGGTCCCGTGCAGTGCGATTACCTTTTGGAGGTGCGCGGGTGGGGAGGTTTCTTTCCTCAGGCTCAGCCCGTTCAACTCGTAAGCGATCCGATCACCATCGAAGTCCTCCCGCTGCCCTCTCAGAACGTGCCGCCCGCGTTCCGTGGCGCCGTGGGAGACTACCAAATCACGGTGCAAGCCAGCCCCACCAACGTCGCCGTCGGCGATCCCATCACCCTGAAAGTTCAGGTGGCCGGCCGCGGTCATTTGGACAGCCTGGTCTCGCCTATTTCAACCAACTGGCACGATTTCAAATTGTATCCTCCGTCAAGCAAGGTTGAATCCACCGATCCCCTCGGCCGGGAGGGCGTGAAGACCTTCGAACAGGTCGTGACGCCCTTAAATGCCGGGGTTGCTGTCATTCCTCCCATCGTCTTTACTTTTCTCGATCCAGCCACGGGGCAATACCGCACGCTGACGCAAGCGGCCATCCCTCTCTACGTAAAGCCCGCCGCGGGACCCCAAGCTCAACCCACCATCCTGGCCCAGACCGGCAGCGACGTGTCGCCACCCACGCGGGACATTGTCCACATCAAAACGCGCCTGGGCACGCTGGCGACCGTGCCGCCGCCCTGGATTCAGCAACCCCGGTTTCTCGCCCTCCAACTGCTGCCGCTCGGTCTCTGGCTGGGCGCTTGGGGTTGGCGGAAGCGACATGATTTCTGGGAACGCAATCCGCGCAAACGCCGGCAGCGCCAAGTGGCTCGCCTCATTCACCATGGCTTGCCCAAGTTGCGCCAAACCGCGGAAGCCAATAAGTTCGATGATTTCTTCGTGCTGCTGTTCCGGCTGCTGCAGGAACAATTGGGCGAACGTCTGGATCTGCCGGCGCCGTCGATTACCGAAGCCGTCATCGAGGAGCAGCTGCGCCCGCACGGTGTTCCCGAGGAGATCCTGACGCAATTGCACGAATTGTTCCATGCCTGCAACCAGGCGCGCTATGCCCCGCAGCACACGCTCCCAATGCTCGTGGCCCTAGCGCCCAGGGCCGAAGCGGTGCTGCGCGAACTGCAACAACTGCCGGACCCCGCTCCCGCGAAAGGCAACGCATGAACCCTTCGGCCTTGCCGGTTGAATTTGGAAAGAGAACGCCTGGCACCGGGATGCGCTTCTCCCGTCCGCGATGGGTTCGCTGCCTTTTGTTTTTTTTCTGCCTGACGGCCGGCATCGTGTGCGCCACCGATCCCACCGCCGGCTTCGAGCAGGCCAATAAGTTGTACGAGCAGGGTCAATTTGCCGCCGCCGCCGCCGCCTACGAGCAACTGGCCCAATCCGGTTCCGTTTCGACGACGCTCTTCTTCAATTGGGGCAATGCGTTGTTCAAAAATGGCCAAACCGGCCGGGCTCTGGTCTGCTATTTGCAGGCCGAAGCCCAGTCTCCCCGCGACCCGGATGTCGCCGCCAATCTCAAATTCGCCCGCGCCAGCGTCGGCGACAACGCCTCGGTTTCGCGCACCCGCTGGCAGCGAGCGCTGGGGAAACTTACTTTGAACGAATGGACCGCTCTGACAATGATCCCGGTTTGGCTGTGGCTGGGATTGCTGGCCATGGGCCATCTTCGTCCAGACTGGCGCGCGAATCTGCGCCGGGCGGTATGGATCGGCGGCAGCTTCGCCGCACTGCTGGCTGGCTGCACGGCGGCCGCCGCCCGCGACCGCCTGGGCGTCTCGCAGGCCGTCGTGGTGGCAGCCGAGGCGGTGGTGCGCCATGGACCGTTGCCTGAATCCCTTAGTTTTTACACCTTGCGCAACGGCGCCGAGGTGCGGGTTGCCGACCAGCAAAAAAACTGGGTCCAGGTGCAAGATGCCCGGCATCGCTTGGGCTGGCTGACGCGCGATCAGGTGATCCGGTTGCGCAACGGACAACCGCGGCTGGATTGAACGCGATATCAGCCTTGCGGCCGGCTCCGGCTCAAGCTTATAAAGGCGTCCATGCATTGGCAGAAAATCACCCTGGTGGGCGTGGGATTGCTGGGCGGATCTCTGGGCCTGGCCCTCAAGCAGCGCGGACTGGCGGCGAAAGTGGACGGCTACGTCCGCCGCCGCGCCAGCATCCAGGAATGCACCCGGTTGGGTGTCGTCGATCATGCCACCCTGGATTTGGATCGCGCGGTCGCGGGGGCCGATCTGGTGGTTCTTTGCACGCCCCTGGCCAAGATGCGGCCGCTGGCCGAGCAGATGTTGCCCTTTCTCAAGCCCGGCGCCATCGTGACCGATGTCGGCAGCGTCAAAAGCACCGTGGCGCGGGAACTGGAGCCTTTGCTTTCCCAGGTTGGAGCGTTCTTTGTGGGCAGCCATCCCCTGGCGGGCGGCGAAAAAATGGGCGTCAGCGCCGCCCGGGCCGATTTGTTCCAGCAGGCCATCTGCGTCGTCACCCCCACGCCCAATTCTTCCGCGGAAGCCGTAAGCAAGGTGGAGGTTTTCTGGCAATCCGTGGGCGCGCGATCCCTGCAGTTGAGTCCGGAGGTTCACGATGAGCTGGTAAGCCGTTCGAGCCATCTGCCCCATGTCGTCGCCGCGGAATTGGCTAATTATGTGCTTAGTCCGGACCTTCCAAAAGATCAAGTTAATCTCTGCGCCACCGGTTTCCGGGACACCACGCGCATCGCCTCCAGCTCGCCGGAAATGTGGCACGACATCGCCCTGGCCAACCGCCAAAACCTGGCGCAAGCCCTGGGTGTCATGATCGGGGATTTGCAGGAATTCCGGCTGGTTCTGGAACGCGCCGACAGCCAGGCGATTCTGGAATTCTTCGAGCAGGCCAAACGGCGCCGGGACCAATGGTGCGATCAGCTCAAGTCGTTGAACAACGGTTACGCCGAATAATGCCGCTGCCGCCACTCATCGAAATCCAGCCGCTGGCCGCCCCGGTGCGCGCCCAAATCGTCGTGCCCGGCTCGAAAAGCATCACCAATCGCGCCCTGATCTTGGCGGCTCTGGGCCGGGGTCGAACGACCTTGCGCGGCGCGTTGTGGAGCGAGGACACCCAGGTCATGGTCGCCTGCCTGAAGACGCTGGGATTCGCTGTGGACGTCGAGCCCGATCCGCCGGAACCCGCCAACCGCACGATCACCGTCGTTGGCCTTGACGGCTCTCTTCCGCGGGGTGGCACTCCGGATCAGCCTCTCGAATTGCGGGTCGGAAACGCCGGGACGGCGGCGAGGTTTTTGGCCGCGATGGTCTGTTTGGGCCGCGGGGTTTGCCGGTTGCAAGGGGTGGCGCGCATGCACGAGCGGCCGCAAGCGGCCTTGTTTCAGGCACTGCGCCAGCTTGGGTATCGCGTGGATTCGGCGAACGACAGACTGCCGGCGTTGATTCACGGCCGGGGGCCGCGCCCGGGACGGTGCGGGGTGAGCATCGCCGAAAGCTCGCAATTCGCCTCGGCTTTGCTGCTGAGCGCGCGGGCGGGCGGCTGGCACATCGAAATCGAGGACGAAAACGCGGAAGCATCGCCCTATGTGGTCATGACGTCGCAGCTTGGTGCCGCGTTTCCCCGGGACGGCGGCGTTTTTCAAATTGAGCCCGATGCGTCGAGTGGCAGCTATTTCCAGGCCGCCAACATGATTTCAAATCTCAAATTCCAAACCTCAAATTCGATTCAGGTCGCGCATTGGCCGGTCTCGGGCTGGCAGATTGACGCCTCGTTTCCGAAGTTCTGGCCGCTGCCGCCGACCGTATCCCGCCAACGCGATCTGGGCGACAGCATCATGACCGCCATTGCCCTGGCGCCCCTGGCGGACCATCCGGTGAAATTCACCGATCTGGGAAGGCTTCGCGTGCAGGAATGCGAGCGCGTGGCCGCTTTGCGCGCCGAATTAACCCGTTGCGGGGCTCAGGTGGTCGAGCAGGGCGACACCCTCGAGGTGTTTCCATCGGTGTTGCACGGGGCGGAGATCGAAACATACCAGGACCATCGCCTGGCGATGTGTTTCGCCGTGGTGGGGCTGGCGGTGAAGGGCATTCGCTTGCGCCATCCGGCCTGCGTCAAGAAAACCTTCCCGAACTTTTTTCAAAAGCTGGCGGCCGCGCCGCCGGACGGGCTGGGGGTCGCGATGAGCGACACCGCGACCGGCCGGCGGTTGCGGCCAGAGGACCTTTTCGCCGATTAGGCGGCAGGGAATTGGAATTAACTTGAGGACCTGGCCGATTCGCCGCAAAAATTCCCGGTGCGTGAACCAAGCCCATTGACCATGAAAACGCCGGTTGTCATTGCCATTGACGGCACCAGCGCCAGCGGAAAGAGCACGAATGCCAAACTCGTCGCCCAGGCGCTGGGTTTTGTCTATGTTGACACCGGCGCGATGTATCGCACCCTGGCCTGGCATTGCCTGAAAACGGGTGTTAATGTGGACGACCTCCAGGCCGTGGCCGCCGCGTGTCGCCGCTGGAAAACCGAGCTGGTCTGCGTGGACCAGCAGGTGCGGTTGCGGGTCGGCGGTTATTACCCGGAGAAGGAAATCCGGACCGCCGAGACGAGCGCCGCCGTCCCCCGGGTGGCGGCGATTCCCAAAGTTCGCGAGTGGATGAAAAAGACCCAGCGCTCCTGCGTCAAGTTCGGCCCTCTCGTCATGGAGGGCCGGGACATTGGCACGCATGTGTTTCCGGAAACCGACTTCAAATTTTACCTCGATGCCTTGCCGGATGAGCGTGCCCGCCGCCGCGCCGCGGAGGGAGTTCAGGAAAACCTGGCCGAACGCGACCAGCGCGACAGCCAGCGCGCCGCCGCTCCGCTGATGATAGCCTTGGGCGCCACGGTCATTAACAACTCGAAGATGACGTCCGCCGAAACCAGTTCGCGGCTCATCGCTGAAATCCAAAAGCGGTTGGCGACCGTCGAAAAACATGGCCTCTGAAGGGTGCGAACCCGCGCGGATGAACTTCAGCTACCGGACTGCCTGGGTGCTGTTTCGGTTTGTTTACCGGACTTATTTTCGCTGCCAGATCTGGCATCCGGAGCGGGTGCCGTTGACCGGTCCGGTGATTTTGGCCAGCAACCACGCCAGTTTTCTCGATCCGCCTCTGATCGGCGTGTCGCTGCCGCGCAAGGTTAACATCCTGGCGCGCGAATCGCTGTTTCGGTTTCCCATCATGGGCGCGGTGCTGCGTTCGTGGAGCGTCGTTCCGGTCGATCGCGAGGGCGCCGGCGCCGCCGGCTTGAAGGCGATTTTCAACCGTTTGAACGACGGCGGGGCGATCATGTTGTTCCCCGAAGGCACGCGAACGAGGGATGGACAATTACAGCCGGCGCGCTCCGGGATTGGGCTGGCCGTGATCAAATCGACGGCGCCCGTGGTGCCGCTGCGGATTTTTGGAACCTTCGAAGCGTTGGGCCGGCACATGCGTTTTCCCCGCCCCCGGCGCGTGGCCGTTAAATTCGGGCATCCCCAACCGTTCGCGGCCTTGCGCGCGGAGGCGCAAACCTGCGACAAAGCCCGGATCAAGGCGATCTACCAGCAGGTCGCCGATGAGCTCATGGCCGCGATTGCGGCCTTGAAACCGGGAGCGGATGGCGTCGCCTAGGCC
>JADGRT010000189.1 GCA_017880715.1 Verrucomicrobiia bacterium
GGTTGCGCGATCCCATACTATGGCAGCCGGGAAAAAGGGTGGCGGCAGAGCTCCACCGCAACGCGCGCATCGCTGGGCTCAATTACCTCGCGTCCATCCCATTGGGACAGGCAGGCGCCTGGTTTGGTCTTTTGGCGATTGGCGACCACCAGTCTATGCCAGTTGATAATATCCTAAAGCTCACTGAAATCATCGCAACGCAGATCTCTTCGACCGTCCAACATTATATCGTCCTGACAAACTATAACGACACCATCCAGAAAAACAAAAAGACCCTGATGATTCAAAGCAGCATCGCGGAAAACGCCCAGGAAGGAGTGATCATCCTGAACCCGGATTTGACCATCGTGGATATGAACCCGGCGGCGGAATTAATCTTGGGGTATGCCAGTTCAGAAGTCATCGAGCACCCCGCAGAAAATATCCTGATCGGAACAGAAACTCTCTCAACCGCGTTAAAATCGGCCACACATGGGATTACCACACAAAATATCAGCAACCTGAAACTCCACCGGCGCAATGGCCAATCTTTCCCTGCGTACGTTCAGACCGTGCCGGTGCAGGTCAAGGATGAATTGGTCGGCATCATCTTGTTTTTAAGCGATATTAGTGAGAATGAACAAATTCGGGTCAGAACCCAACAGTTGGAACAGCGCGCTTTGTTGGGCGAGGTGACGGCTATCTTCGCGCACGAAGTGCGTAACCCAATCAACAATATCAGCACTGGCCTGCAATTAATGGCCATGGGTATGGCGCCGGAAGATCCTAATCAGGAATTGATCAGCCGTCTGGAAAATGACTGCGCCCGTTTAACCCATCTGATGGAAACGGTCCTTACGTTTTCACGACCTAAGGAAATTAAAATGGAACCCACGGATATTAGTGTGTTGATCCAGCGCATCACAGAACGCTGGCGACCGCGGTTCTGCTCGTTTGGCCGGCGAGGGTGACCACCACCACGCCGTCCACGATGGCGGCCATCTGGAGCGGCTCGGCAAAACCCAGGAGCGGGGGCGAATCCACGATGATAAGGTCGTATTCTTGCTTGGCCTCTTCCAGTATCTCCTCCAGCACGGCGCCCACGCGGTCGGCGGCTCGCCGCGATGCGGGCCCGGCGGGCAAGACGGCTAGATCGGGATAGTCCTGCACGCGCTGGACTGCCTGCCGCCACTCGATCTTCGCCTGCACCACCGAGGAGAGGCCGATTTCGTTCTTCAGCCCGAAGTGGCCGTGAACGCCCGGGCGGCGCAGATCGGCGTCAATCAGCAGCGTCTTGCGCAGTTGCAGGCTGTGGGCGACCGCGAGGCGCGTCGAAGTAGTGGTCTTTCCTTCTCGTGGCACTGCCGACGTGACCAGCAGGGTGTGCGGCCGGCGGACGGGATCGGAAAGGAGAATCGAATCGCGCAGCGTCCTGATGGCCTCGTCGAACGACGATGTCTGTCCGCTGGTCCTGTGCTTCCCGTCCTTGCCGCGCGCCGGCCCCATCAGGCGGCCGCGCCAGGCGTTCACGACCGGCAGGGAACCCAGAACGTCGGTTTTCATCCCGCGCTGGATTTGTTCCGGATCGCTAATGGTGTTATCCAGGGTGTCGGCCAGAACGGCGGCTCCGACGGCCAGCATCGCAGAGAAGAGCAACGCGAGAGTCGCATTTAGCGGGGTGTTCGGAAAAACTGGTCCGAACGCGGGCCGGGCCGGATCCGCCAGGCGGATGGAGCTGTTTTGAAAACTGGAGTTGATTCCCGCTTCCTGGATCTTCCGCCACAGCTCGTCATATAGAGTCTTGTCGTTATCGGCTTCCCGTTTGATTGCTTTGTATTCATGGGAGCTCGCGTTCAGCTTATCGGACTCGTCTTTGGACTCTTCCAGCGCCTTGCTGAGCTTCGCCTCCCGTTCGAGGGCTTGCTGGTACTCTGTACCCACCCGTTGTACGATATTGTCTTTCAGGGCATCGAGCTGTATCCCCAATTCCGCAACCGCGGCGGCGGCCTTAATGTACACGGGATGGGCGGCGCCCTGGTGGAGCTTTACAGCCTCGAAGTTCTGCTGCGCTTCGCCGAGGTTGTCGGCAAGCTTGCGGAGTTGGTCGCCCTGGGTGGATGCCTCGGCGGCTTCGAGAGAACCGTTTTTCACCGCGTTGAACGCCGCTTCCTTGCGAAAACGGTCCGTTTGGGCGTTGGTAAGCTCCGTGCTGAGTTGCACCAACCGCGTGGTGAGAATGTTGGTTTTCTGCTCGGGGTCGATGACCTTCAGGTCCTTTTCAAATTGGGCCAGCTTCAAGGAGGAGCGCTCCATCTGCGCCTTCAGCGCGTCCAGTTGTTTCTCCAGGTATTTGGATTGGTCCTGGGCGGCGGCGTAACGAATGTCGTAGCTGTGCCGTTTGTAACTGTCCGCGATCTGGTTGGCCGCCTCGGCGGCGAGTCGCGGGTCCGGAGACCGGTAGCTGATGAGCAGGAGATACGTGTTCTGCGGCCGGGCCACTTTCAAACTGCGCAGGACAACCGGCGCATCTTCGGCGCGCGTCGTGGGAATCTGGGAATCGTGCGGGCCGGCCTTAGCGGGCTCCGCCAGCTTGAGGCGCTGCACCACGGGCCGCAAGACCGAGTCCGACTGGATGAGCTTTATCTGGGTGGCAAGGAACTGGTCGGCATCGTAATTGCTCGCTTGCATATTGGAATCCTTGCCAACGATATTCGCCTGGATCTCGCGGTCGATATCGATCGTGGCGGTGGATTCGTAAATCGGCGTGAGCCGGGACGAAACTACAACCGTGGCGATGACCGAGGTAAGCACGAATGCCAGGATTTCCCAGCGGCGCCGCTTCAGAATCCAGAGATAATGCGATAAGGGAAGCGCCTGCTCTTCCGCCTCCGGCTCCGCGTACGTAAAGGCCGGCGGCTGCACGGTAATCCGCTCGGCAATGGCTGGAACCGGACCGCTGGACTCGGGAGATGGGAGCGCGAGTTGCTCTTTTCTTTCAGACATTGGTTGCCCCTGCACTATGGATGGGTATAGATCAGCGCCGCTCCAACGGCGGCTCCAAACGGCGCGATTTTTTCCAGCGCCCCCATGCCGATCCGCTTGCCCTTGTTATCCGGCACGTAGAAGATATCGTTGGCCAGCAAAGGCACGTCCGGCGCCTTGCGATCCAGGATTTTTGCGAGCGGCACGGAGATTTCGGTTCTGCCGCCGGCGCCATCCGGCCGGTAGATGTAAGCCACTTTGCCGGCGAACGGCGCCAGTCCTTCGGAAAGCGCCAGGATTTGCATGACGCTGATTTCGGAACCATCCTGTACCTTATAGGCGCTCGGCTTTTTGACGTACCCCGCTACGTAGATCTTGGCGGCTTCCGGCACGAGGATCCGTTCACCCCCCGTGAGTTTGAAGTTGAGATCCGCATCGGCATCGTTGATCAGCCCGCGGACGGGGATATGACGGATGTGCGAGATGGGTTTGCCATCGGGCCCAGGTTGCGTCTGACTGACGAGGATCTCCGGACCCGCGTTGTCGCTCAGCCCCCCGGCGCGGGAGATCGCTTCGAGAAGGGTGGTGGGGCTTGCCGCCTGAAATTCCAGAGGCAACTTTACTGCGCCGGAGACGCTGATCGGCCGGCTATGGTACTCGGCGATGGTTACCGTGACAAACGGATCTACGTAGTACTCTTCTTTCCGGAGCGCTTCCGCAATGGCGGTCTCCAGGTCGGAGGGGTATAGACCATCGGCCTTGATGCGCTGTTTGAGCATGGGAAGCCGGATGAATCCGTCCGGCCCAACGCGGACCGTGCCGCTGAGTTCCGGAGCGTCGTAAACCCGGACCGCGATGAGGTCGTTTGCCCCAATGGATTGCGTCGGAAGATTGGCGCCAGCTTCGGGTATCGAAATGGTGCGGTTCGGATTCGATTGCTGCGCCGAAGCGGCGGCAACGAGAAGGGAAATTATGAACGACAAACGCATGGGGACACCTCAATTCTCAGACTTGCTGACTACGGCCTTTCTCACTCGCCAGCGCGTCCACAAGACGCGCCACGTTGGCTTCGAGAACGTTTAAGCGCTGGTCGAATAGCGACAATTTGCCATCCAGGGATTCCGGGGCTGCCGGGGATTGCGCGCCGGTTGCGGTTCCCAGCATGACAAGACGCGCGAACTCCGACAGGCAGCGAGACCCTTGAACGGTCGCGGCGGTTTTGAGCTGCTCGAGTTCTTCATCCGTCACCCGGAAGTTGATGAGACGGCTTCGGACTTTCTGCACGGCCGAACTCCTTATTGAACGAGGTCCATCAGGGGGGATCGAAGAAGCGAAAACACGGATGGACTTGACCTTGTAGTGCCTCAGCCGGGCAAAGCTCACGCTTCCTGAGTCCCATTCCCGGCTTATGATCGGGCTAAAGTCGGCAACCTTACGCACTTTAGGCGCCGTAAATTCTCGGGCCGTTTCAATGCGCTTCCGTAGACTGTATCACAAAGAGAATACTAATGCAATATTTTTGGTAAGAAGCTGTATTTGCAATACGTTTTGATACCCCCCCAAGGTGTTACGAGCTGGCGAGTTATGTAAGCAACCGCGCGGCTGAAGCCGGCGGCTTTGTAACTAAGCCATGCTAAACGGCGGCACAACTCGCTACGTTCGGCCCGCTTACGGCGGCCCTGCCAGCAATTACGCAGGCAGCGTTGGTATCCGCGTGCGCCGCAAAACCGCATGCCGCGCATCGGAATGTCGATTGGTTGGGCCGGTTTCGCTTTTCGGCGTGTCCGCAAACGGAACACTCCCGGCTGCTGTTCCTGGGATCGACGGCGATCAGGCGGACTCCCGCCAGCTTCGCCTTGTACTCCAGAAACGCCCGCAACTGGGCGAACGCCCAACTGTGCAGAACTCCCCGTTGCCGCCGTGTAGCCCTTATCCGGTCGCGGATCCCCGTCAATTCCTCGACGGCGATCCCGCGCCCGGTGCGTTCTGCGGCGGCAACGATCTGCTTAGAAATAACATGGTTCACGTGTTTGGCAAAGCGGCGCTCTTTGCCGGAGAGCTTTTGCAACCGCCGTTTGGCGGAACGGCTCTGCTTGGATTGCAGCTTCGCCCTAAGCCTGCGTTGGCGGTGGCGCACGGACTTGATCCCGCTCCCGCTGTAGAGCTTCCCGTCCGAGTCGGCCGCGATCTGCGCCACGCCAAGATCGACGCCGAGAAAGCCGCAAGGCTCCGTTGTCTTGGGATTGGGCATCGAGCAACTCGCCAGCGCGTACCACTTGCCGCGCACAAACGCCAGGTCGGTTTCGCCTTTGCGGCTGACCAGCATTTTCCTCTGATGCTCGCCGCAGACGAAGGAGATACGGAGCCGTCCTTCGAGGGCGCGGATGGAAACCGTGGACGCTTCGAGGTTATAGGACAGGATGCGCTGGTCGTAAGCCGCCGATCCCATCGGACGAAACGAGCGCTTCGCCTTCCGGTCGAGCTTGTAGGAGTCGGCCACTTTCGAGATGCAGCGAACCGCCGCTTGCGCCGAGAGACCGAAACGCTTTCTCGCCTCGCGGTAGCAGCGCCGGTGGAGATCGAACCGCCGGAAGCTCTTCGATTCCCAGGCCACGCCACTGATGTAATCGCAAGCGGCGTTCGAGGCGACGAGGGTCGCGCGCAGCGCGAGAGCCTGCCGGGCGGTGGGTTCGAGTTTCAGTTGCGCGGTCAGGTTCACTCAGGATTCCTTCTGTTGCTCTATGTACGTCTGAATCGTGGCCGCAGACACGGCCCCGGCGCTGCCGACGTAATAGCTTCGGCTCCACAGCGAAGGCAACCGCGATTTCAGTTCGGGAAACTCTTCCCGCAACGTATGCGAGGTGAATCCTTTCATCTGGTTGGCGATGTGCTGAGGGGCAATCGTGGGGGGCGCCTTCAGAAACACGTGAACGTGATCGGGCATCACCTCCAGGGCCACAATCTCGCAATGCAGGTCTTTCGCCTTGCGGCAAACCAGCGCCCGCAAGCGCGTTTCGATGCGCCCGGTGAGCACCTTTCGGCGGTACTTGGGACACCACACGAAGTGGTACGTCATCGTCGAAACGCTGCCGCGAAGGTGGCGATATCGTTCGACGCTCACAACTTCAATTATACGCCAGTATTCGATAACTGGCTACAAAAAACGCGGGAAATCAGGCGACCGATGCGGTCGCCGCGCTATCCCTCCGCGTGGCTGAAGCCAGCGGTTTCCCGCGCGGGAGCTTTATGAGCAGCTACAACGTTCACGAGGCGAAATCCAACCTGTCGCGCCTCTTGCTGAAGACCGCGGCCGGTGAAGAAGTCATTATCATGCGGGACGGCGAGCCCGTCGCCGAACTGATTCCATACCGGAAACGAAGCCGCAAGCGCCAGTTGGGCTTCGCCGCCG
>JADGRT010000190.1 GCA_017880715.1 Verrucomicrobiia bacterium
GCCCTCCGCTTCGGCTTCGTAGGTCAGAATAATGCGATGACGCAGCACGTCGGGTCCAATGCTTTTCACATCCTGCGGCGTCACATAACCGCGCCCCTGCAGCAGCGCCCAGGCCTTGGCGCCCACCGTCAACGCAATCGTCGCTCGCGGCGACGCGCCGAATTGGATCAGATGCTTGATATCGAGGTGGTACTGGTCAGGCTGGCGCGTGGCGAACACCACCTGCACGATGTAGTCGCGGATTTTGTCATCGACATGGACGTGGTCCACGAGCTGGCGCGTGCGCACAATTTCCTCCAGCGCGATGACGGGATTGACCTTTATTTCCGGCGCGGTGAAGGCCATGGTATCGAGAATTTTCCGCTCTTCCGCGACGCTGGGATAGTCGAGGAGCACCTTGAACATGAACCGGTCCACCTGCGCCTCGGGCAGCGGATAGGTGCCTTCCTGATCGATGGGATTCTCCGTGGCCAACACCAGGAACGGCGACGGCAGGGGCATGGTTTCGCCGCCCAGCGTGACCTGGCGTTCCTGCATGGCTTCGAGGAGCGCCGACTGCACCTTCGCGGGAGCGCGATTAATTTCGTCCGCCAGCACGAGATTGGCGAAGACGGGACCGTGGGTCGCGTGATATTTGCCGTCCTGGGGACTGTAAATCAGCGTGCCGACGATGTCGGCGGGCAGCAAATCGGGCGTAAATTGGATGCGACGAAAAGTCGCCTGAATGGCGGCGGCCAGGACGCGGACCGAGAGCGTCTTGGCCAGGCCCGGCACGCCTTCGAGGAGGACATGGCCGTTGGCCAGCAGGCCCACCAGCAGCCGGTCGATGAGATATTCCTGGCCGACAATGACGCGGCCGATTTCCTGGCGCAACCTGGCTATCCAGGCGGAAGTCTGGCGTGCCTGTTCGTTTAGTTCATGCAGAGCAGTGCTCATGGACCGCCATGCATAACCGAGGCCTTGCGCTCACTCAAGCATAGATGCGGGATATTTCCCGGCGGGGGCGCTGCTCACTTTGGTCGTAGCATCCGGCGTGAGCCGGATCATTTTTCTCTAACGCGGATGGGACCAAAACGCGTGAATACCGAACACTCAACCTTGAACGCCGAACATCGAACATCCAAAAAACCGTAGGAGACGACGTCAGGAGTCTCTAACTTCGAAAAGCTTCGCCAGACTCGGAAATTTGAGCCGACTCACGTCGGCTGCTACGTTTTTGTAGGGCGGAGCTTGTCCCTTGGCAGCCCTGCCCGATGGCGAGTCGTTGACAAACAACGGTGTTTTTTTTAATGTCCGCATCCATGATAATCCAAAGCTTTTCTCTTTCCGGCAATCCTTTGACGGCGCCATCGTTTCGGTTTCCATCTCGGTCCCGGCGTTCGTTGGTCTGGCTAAGCGGTCTGACGGTTTTAACGAGTTCCTTGTTGACGGTTACGGCCTTGGATTGGCCGCAGTGGCGAGGCCCGAACCGTGATGGCATTTCCCAGGAAAGCGGCTGGCTGACCTCGTGGCCCGCCGCCGGGCCGAAAAAGGTCTGGAGCGGCAAGGTGGGCGTGGGTTATTCGACTGTCTCCGTGAGCAACGGCCGCCTTTACACCATGGGCAATAATGCCGATGTGGATGCGGTCTATTGTCTGGACGCCAACACGGGCGCCGAGATCTGGAAACACACTTATCCTTGTCCGGCCAAAGATCCCAACGGCTACCATGGCACCCGCTGCACCCCGACCGTGGATGGCAAACTGGTTTATACCGTGAGCCGCGCGGGGCATTTGTTTTGTTTGGATGCCGGCAGTGGCAAGGTGGTTTGGTCGAAGGAATTCGCCAAGGATTTTGGAGCCAAGGCGCCACGATGGGGCTTTGCCGGTTCGCCTCTGGTGGAAGGCGATCGGTTGATCGTGGAACCGGGCGGTCCCCAGGCGGCTGTGGTGGCCTTGGAAAAGACCACCGGCAAGGTGCTTTGGCAGACGCCCGGAGATCCAGCGGGCTATTCCTCGCCCATGCCTTACACGGCGGACGGACAACGTTGCGTCGCCATTCTCAACGCCAAGGGCGTGGCCGGTTACCGCATAAACGACGGCAAGGAACTGTGGCGCCACCCCTGGGTAACCGAATACGATGTCAATGCCGCCACTCCGATCGTCGAGGGTGACAAGGTGTTCCTGTCGTCCGGTTACAATGCGGGCTGCGTGCTGGTGCAATTTAGCAGCCAGCCGCCCAAAGTTCTTTGGCAGAACAAAAACATGCGCAACCACGTCAACAGTTGCATCCTTTGGCAGGGTTATCTTTACGGTTTCGACGAACGGGAATTAAAATGCCTGGATTGGAAAACCGGCGAAGTCAAATGGAGTGAGAAAAGCCCCGGCAAAGGCTCGCTGACGTATGCTGGCGGCAAGTTCCTGGTTTACAGCGAGAAGGGCCGCATCGCCGTGGCCGATTTGTCACCCGCCGGCTACAAAGAATTGTCCGGCGCACAGGTCCTGGAGGGCCGCGACACCTGGGCCGCCCCGGTCCTGGCCAATGGCAAGCTTTATTGCCGCAGTTTGGAAGATCTCGTCTGTCTGGATGTGGCCGGTAAGTAGGTTTGGCTGCGGCCAATCCCGCGTAGCGGCGTCTCGGCAGAGCGCCGCATACTTGGTCCCAGGCACGGAAAATGGCGGCGCTCTGCCGAGACGCCGCTACGTGAAAAGACGAGCGCAAAGCGCCGGTTGGTGGGCGCCCTGTGTGCCCACCAATCCGGCGGCTTTCCAAGGTGGATTAACCCAAAATCGCTTTCAGATCGTTTTCCGGCGTCGTGATCGGGGCCAGGTTGAATTTTTCCACCAGGACATTGATCACGTTCGGCGTCAGGAACGCCGGCAGGGTGGGCCCCAGGCGGATGTTCTTGATGCCCAGAAAAAGCAACGTCAGCAGGATGCAGACCGCCTTCTGCTCGTACCAGGAGAGAACCATCGAAAGCGGCAGGTCGTTGACTCCGCAATTAAAGGCTTTGGACAATGCCACCGCAATTTGGATGGCCGAGTAGGCGTCGTTGCACTGGCCGATGTCGAGCAGTCGCGGCAGGCCGGCCACGGTGCCGAAATCCTGTTTGTTGAAACGGAACTTGCCGCACGCCAGCGTCAGGATCATGCAGTCCGGCGGCACTTGCTCCGCAAACTGGGTGTAATAGTTACGCCCGGGCTTGGCGCCATCGCAGCCGCCGATGAGGAAGAAATGCCGGATCGCGCCGCTCTTCACCGCCTCGATGACCTGGCCGGCCACGCTCATGACCGCCTCATGACCGAACCCCACCAGGATGGTTTTGTCGGAGCCGTCCCGGGTAAAACCCGGCGCCTTGAGCGCGGCTTCGATGACGGGCGAGAAATCGCCATTTGCCAGATGCGTGACGCCGGGCCAGGCAACCAGGCCGGAAGTATAGAGGCGGTTTTTATAGGTAATCTGGGGTTCCTGGATGCAATTGGTGGTCATCAGGATCGCGCCTGGGAAGGCATCGAACTCGTCCTTTTGATCCTGCCAGGCGCCACCGTAATTGCCCACCAGGTGCTGGTAGGCCTTGAGCTTCGGATAGCCGTGGGCGGGCAGCATTTCGCCATGCGTGTAAATGTTAATGCCCTTGCCTTCGGTTTGTTTGAGCAGCAACTCCAGATCTTTCAGATCGTGGCCGGAAACCAGGATGGCCTTGCCTTTCACCGGTTCGACGCGCACGGGCGTTGGCACGGGATGCCCATAGGCTGTGGTGTTGGCGATGTCCAGCAATTCCATGACACGCAGATTAACCTCGCCGCAGCGCAATGAGAGGGCCAACAAATCGCCGACAGGCGTTTGCTCCTGGGTCAGGAAATTCAGGGCTTCGTGGATGAAGGCATAAACCGCGTCGTCTTCCTGGCCGAGAATCAGGGCGTGATCCGCATAGGCAGCCATGCCTTTGATGCCGGCGGTGAGCAACTCCTGGAGGCCGGCGATGTCATCGCCATGCGTCTCCTGGCGTTTAGGAATGGAAACGGTTTCGCCTTGCCGCACCAGACCATCGAGGGTTCTGGCGGGAATCCAATTGGCGGGACCGCTGATGGTTGCCGGGGTTTGACTGCGATTGCGGCAGGCGGCTTCGTAAAGGCCTTTGGCCCGGTCGCGGATCTGGGCTGCTTTGAGCAAGATATCCTGGAGGCGTTGCGGATCGAAATTGACATTGGTGACGGTGGTGAACAGGGCTTCCACGACAAAGACATCGACCGCGCGATCCCGGGCGCCTAACTGCCGGGCGCGATGGGCGTATTGGGAAATGCCTTTGGCGGCATCGACCAGGAGATCCTGGAGGGTGGCGGTGGTTTCATCCTTGCCACATACCGAAAACGTGGTGCAGCCAAAGCCTTTGGAGGCCTGTTCACATTGATAACAAAACATGCTCATAATCTTGATTCTAACTCACCGGTCTGGGTGGGGACATCTGACCTGTTTGGCCGATGTCCCGGGTTTCCTTCCGTTCGCGGAGGTTTATGCCATGAACACCACCGTACCGCTTTGACCTGGGTCAAGGGAAGCCCCCTTGGCTTCGGGGCCATGCTCACGGCCTATGAACCAGCCGGTGGTAGGGCGGTGCTGCGGCGGCACCGCCCTGATTTTGGGGCTGAGCAGCAGCTCAGCCCTACCGGGTCCAAGGGAAGGCACGATTGGGGTGTAACCCGCAGAGTCCGTTTTCCGTCTAACCGGTTGCATGCAGGAATTTTTATCGACCAGCGGGCCTGGCTCCAGGCGTTGTGGGCGCGCTTTCACGCTGATCGAGTTGCTCGTCGTCATCGCCATTATTGCCATCCTGGCGGGGATGCTGCTGCCGGCGTTGTCCCGGGCCAAGGAAGCCGCCCGGCGGATTTCCTGTGTCAACAACCTCCGGCAACTGGGCTTGTCGGTCCGCATGTATGTGGATGACAATCAGGGTGAGTTTCCGCCCCGCACGCGCGGCAAGCGCTGGCCTTCGATGCTGCGCGAGAGTTATCGCGATGTGCGCCTGCTGAAATGCCCCACCGATCCCCTCAAGGCGCAATCGCTGGAAACGGACACCAACCTGGTGGCTGAAGCCGCCCCGCGCAGCTACATCATCAACGGCTGGAACGATTACTTTGACGCCACGCTGACCAATAAAACAGCCCTCGACCAGTACTTCCGCGGCACCACCGGCCTGACCGTTCGGGAAACGGCCATCCGCGAGCCCTCCACCACCATTGTCTTCGGCGAAAAACTGCCTGATTCGGGCCATTTCTACATGGACTGGCTGATGTGGGATGACATGCAGCAGCTCGACGAATCGAAACACTCTACCATTGCGAAAAACTCCAGAGGCGGCGGCGCCAACTACGCCTTTAGCGATGGCAGCACGCGCTTCCTCAAATTTGGCCAGTCCCTGCGCCCCATCAACATGTGGTTCATCGTGGACTCCCTGCGCAACAATCCGCCCATGACGCCGTAGGCGCGCCGGTTTCCGCTTCGTCCTCGTCCTCGTCCTTCGTCCCTCGTCCTCGATTCGTTCTTTCGTTTTTTCGAGGACGAGGACGAGGGACGAAGGACGAGGACGACCAATAAGTGGGTCAAAAACCAATATATGACTATAGATAGGCAATAAACGTGCGTTGACGAACGGCGAACCGCCGGTGATGCTATGCCCAGTAGTTTTGATTATTTATATCATTGGAATGCCCGGGCCAGCAAACGCGGGGCAGCCGGTGGATTTCGCATTGATAAGAACCGACTAACAACTATAAACTATAAACGGAAATCGAATGAATAAAATCTTTCTATCATTGGCCATTGCCCTGGGCATGGCCGCCACGACTCTCCATGCGGAAGAGGCCAAGGTAAATTTTGAGGCCAAGTGCGCCAGTTGTCACGGCAAGGAGGGCAAAGGCGACACCATCATGGGTAAGAAATATGGGGCGCGTGATTTGACCGATCTCAAGCTTCAGGCCACCAGGAAGGACGAGGACTCGTTCAAGGCGATTAAGGAGGGGATCAAGAAAGATGATAAATTCATTATGCGGCCTTTTGCGGAGAAGTTGACCGATGCCGAAATCAAGGCGTTGGTGGCTTATACGCGTGGCTTGGCCAAGTGAGTTTTGGCTGGCTGACCAAACCTAGTCCGCCAGCCAGTCGCCAAGCAACGACGCAACATGCCACCGCAAATTAAGAGATTAATCCTGCTGACTTTAGGCATTGTGGTGGCCTATTTCGGCGCCCGGGCGGTGTTACGGCCCAAATCCTTCGGGGCGTACGGTTGGTATCGCGGGGACGCCCTGCGGGAGTTGGACTGCTTCGAGCAGCCGGCCATCACGGCCGAGG
>JADGRT010000191.1 GCA_017880715.1 Verrucomicrobiia bacterium
CCATCGCCTTCCAGCCGGACGCAGTTGTAGCCGCCCTGGCGCACGATCTCCAACTGCTCGACCACCCGCAGGCGCACCAGCCGGTACAACCGGAATGAATTTTGGATGTAGTCGAGCGTCATAAACGCCCGCATGGAGATCCCTTCCGGGGTAACAATATAACTCAGCTTGCGCCGCTCCACCCGGCGAGCTTTCACGTACCCTTTGGCGATTAACCGTTTCAAGTGCCAATTGATTGTGCCTATTGCAACCCCAAGTTGGGTCGCCAGGCCGGCCTGGGTTGTGTCCGGATCCTTCGCTATTTTTTCTAAAATGATCAGATCACGATTGTTTTCGGGTGTCAGGTCCATAATGTTTGTATTTTCAACGGGTTGAATTATAACTCATAAGGGAAAAAACCTCAAGGGCAGGCCTATTCTTCTGCTGTTTTTTTCCCCTACCCCGAACCCCGCATCACGGCAGGTTACCCGTCCCCTTGCGAAGCACCCTGTAAGGGCAGGGCGGGGAACTTCTTTTTTGTGGTGTTTTGACCCCGCAAGCAGGGTCAAAACACCACATTAATTCTTTTCTAGTGCCTCGCCGTGGCAGGGAAGTTCATTTTAGTGGAGTTTTGCCACGCAATGCCTGGCAAAACTCCACTAAAATTCTTTTCTCCCCTCCTGTGGCCAGGGCCGGGGCAGAGGTTTTCGCAACCGCAAACGCATCTCGTAATTTAGATACATTTGCCCTGTTCTGTTATAATACTCCCCACAGCATGGACATTAAGCAGCTTTCTCAGGCCATGGACCAATTTGTACGGGCAAAAGGCTGGTACGCTCCGGACAGCCTCCGGCCGCAGACCGCCCGCAGTATTGCCATATCCCTCAACCTTGAGGCCGCCGAAATCCTGGAGCATTTCCAGTGGACCGAGTCGGCCAAAGACCCCCAGGAACTGGCCGGCGAGCTGGCCGACGTGGCGCTTTACCTGCTCCAACTGGCAAACCTGACCGGCATCGACCTGGAAAGCGCCGTCCTGGACAAGTTAGACAAGAACTATACGCGCACGTGGGATAACCCGGAATGAATGTCACTGTTTTTGGTGGGGCGTCCCCCATCCCCGGCCAGCCGGAATACCAGCAAGCCATGCGCCTTGGCCAACTTTTGGCCCAGGCCGGCCACACCGTCCTGACGGGCGGCTACATGGGAACGATGGAAGCGGTCTCGCGCGGCGCCGTCGAAGCCGGCGGACACACCATCGGCGTCACCTGTGAAGAAATCGAACGCTGGCGCAGCAGCCTGGCCAATCCATGGGTGCAGGAAGAATGGAAGCTGGCTACTCTGGCCGAACGCCTGGGTTCCCTCATGGACAACGCCGGCGCCCTGATTGCCCTGCCCGGCGGACCGGGCACATTGACCGAGATCAGCCTGGCCTGGAACCGCCTGCTGGTTGAATCGCTCTCGCCCCGCCCATTGATTATCATCGGCGAAGCCTGGCGCGAGCTCTTCGAACAGTTTTTCCGCTCTCAAGACTCCTACATCAGCGCTGCCGCCCGCTCCGAGCTCACCTTCGCAGCCACGGTGGAAGAGGCTGCCGAAATACTAGCCCTAACTCATCTCTAATTTCTCTTATCGAGCAAACCATGACCGATCAAAAACCAATCTCGCAAGAAAAAATCCCCTCGCGCGGCGAGAACTACTCCGAATGGTACAACCAGTTGATCTTGAAATCCGAGCTGGCCGATTACGCACCGGTGCGCGGCTGCATGGTTGTCCGCCCTTACGGCTGGGCCTTATGGGAAAACATCCAGCAGGCCCTCGACCGCCGCTTTAAAGCCACCGGTCATGTCAATGCCGCCTTCCCCCTGTTCATCCCCTTGTCCTTCCTGGAGAAAGAAAAGGAACACGTCAAAGGATTTTCACCCGAGCTGGCCGTGGTAACCATCGGCGGCGGAGAAAAGCTGGAAGAACCGCTGGTCGTCCGCCCAACCTCCGAGACCATCATCGGCTATATGTATTCCAAGTGGGTCAAATCGTACCGTGACCTGCCCATCCTGATCAACCAGTGGTGCAACGTGGTGCGCTGGGAAATGCGCACCCGCATGTTCCTACGCACCCTAGAATTTTACTGGCAGGAAGGTCACACCGCCCACAGCACCTCCGCCGAAGCCATGGAAGAAACCCGCCGCATCCTGGATATCTACACCCGCTTTGCCACCGACGAAGCCGCAGTGCCGGTCATCCCCGGGCGCAAGAGTGAGACCGAGAAATTTGCCGGCGCTGTCAGCTCTTTCACCATCGAAGGCATGATGGGCGACACCAAGGCCTTGCAATCCGGCACCTCCCACTTCCTGGGGCAAAACTTTGCCAAAGCCTTCAACATCCAATTTCTGAATGAAAGCAACCAGCTTCAGAACGCCTGGACCACCTCCTGGGGCCTCTCCACCCGTTTCATCGGCGCCATTATTATGACCCACGGCGACGACCAGGGGTTGGTGATGCCGCCCCGCCTGGCGCCCATCCAAATCGTCATCGTACCCATCGCCCGCAGCGACGAGGAAAAGGCCCGCGTGATGCCGGTGGTCGAACAACTGCGCCAGGCCCTGGCGGAATTCCGCCTCAAAGTGGACGACCGCACCGAGGTGACTCCCGGCTTCAAATTCAACGATTGGGAAATGCGCGGCGTTCCCCTGCGCATCGAGGTCGGCCCCAAAGACGTCGAAAAGAACGTCATCACCGTCGCCCGCCGCGATATGCCCGGCAAGGCCGGTAAATCCACCCTGGGCATGGATCAATTGGCCCCCCAAATAGCCGGGTTATTGAACGAGATTCAAGCCAACATGTTAGCCAAAGCCACCACCTTCCGCGATGCCCACATTCACGACCCCCGCAGCTACGATGAGTTTAAACAGGTGGTTGAAAACGGCTGGGCGCTCTCCTGGTGGTGCGGCAGCCTGGAATGCGAGGCCAAAATCAAAGAGGACACCCGCGCCACCACCCGCTGCCTGCCTCTCGAGCAGCCCGCCGGTGCCGGCCACTGTATCGTCTGCAACCAACCCGCCCACGAAAAAGCCTACTTCGCCAAGGCCTATTAACAAAAATGCTTTTACTATAAAATTTGCAGTAATTTTGTCCCGCTTTGCGGGACAAAATTACTGCAAAAAACAATCTTTCTCCCCTCGCCATTGCAGCCGAGGGTAACAGGAGTTCGGAGTTTTTTTGCCCCGTCTTACGGGGCAAAAAAACTCCCCAAAGGTCTCTCTCCCCTCCCCACTCCGTGGGGAGGGGTCGGGGGAGAGGTGAGGTCTATGCCCGCCGTTTCACTCGCCAGGCTAAAAACTGAAATCGCCGCACTGGGTAATCTGTTTGCCCGCCCCGACGATTTCAAACGCAGCCTCGACCACCTGTTGGACTTTTACGCCAACCGCACCTACCGGGCCGGTCAAAACGTTCAATTCAGGCCCATCACCCCTGCCCGGCGTGTCTCCCGCCTGGTCATCCAGCAGCTCGAGCTTGCCCTGCGCCCCTTGTGCACGGCCAATACCTCCGCCGCCCTGGCCCTCTCGGATGCCCTCTGGCCTGACCCTTACATTGAGACCCGCCACCTGGCCGTGTTTATCCTCGGCCAGGTAAACCTCGACCCTCCGCAGCCCGTCGTGCAGCGCCTCGTGCAGTGGGCAAATCCCGACGTGCCAACCGAAATCTTAAAACTGCTTTTCTCTGCCGGCA
This sequence comes from Verrucomicrobiia bacterium, assembly GCA_017880715.1. Classification (GTDB taxonomy): domain Bacteria; phylum Verrucomicrobiota; class Verrucomicrobiia; order Limisphaerales; family UBA1319; genus JADGRT01. The sequence goes on from JADGRT010000191.1 coordinate 3,706, forward strand.
CGCTGCGCCTGCGCACGGAACTGCCCCCCCTCTGGCTCGAAACCATCCAAACCTGGCTGGACGCTTCCGACCTGGAAACACAGGTTATGGGCCTGAAAGCCCTCCTGCCGGTGATTCAAGAGCGACAGTTTAACAACCTGCCCCCCATCTTCCGCATGATCAGCCCCTTCATGCACTCCACTCAGAACGCCATCCTGCCCGAGCTGCAAGACCTGCTCGAGACCCTCATCCAGCGCTCCCCCACCGAATCCTTGTTTTTCCTGCGCCAGGTGCTGGGATCCCCCACCCCGTCCGGCGTAATCCGGGTCATCCGGCGCGTCATTTCGCTGTTTTCGCCCGAATCCCAGGCCTCCTTGCGCAAAATGATGCTCGTAAACTCTTCTTAATTTAATGGTATAATGCCCCCACTGACTGGTCCTGCTGGCGGCTGCGGCTGCTGGTATGGAGACTTGCTGAATTTTACGAAAGGAGATAGCACACGTCATGGGATTAACCAAAGAAATCAAAACCAAGGTGATGACCGATTACGCCGTCCATGAAGGCGACACCGGCTCACCGGAAGTACAGGTTGCGATCCTGACCACCCGGATCAACCAGCTAACCGGCCACTTGCGCATCCACCGCCACGATGAATCATCGCGCCGCGGCTTGCTCATTATGGTCGGCCAGCGCCGCCGTTTACTGGCCTACATGCGCAGCAAGAGCGTTGCCCGCTACATCGCCATCAGCGAACGGCTGAACCTCCGCCAGAAATAAACCTGACCCCCTGAACCAAGAACGACCGCCATTTCTGGCGGTCGTTTGTTTTTATATGTGAACCAACCTGACAGGCCGTCCATCCCCACGCCTGTTGGGCAAAACATAGAGACGCATCCCGAATAAAACATCGGAACAGGCGATCTTGCGTCTCTACGGTTTCACCACACGAATAATTGATGCGCAATTTCCCTGGCGCACCGTTTGCAAGGAGTTTTCCCCCTATAAACTAATTCAGAAAATAGGGTAAAATATAGCTACAATATTTTTTGCATCCACCGGTTGGGAATTGAAAGCTTTTGAGGATAACCTATCCCCAGCAGCCTTCAGTCCCTGACCAGGCGGAAAATTAGAAGGGACAATCTATATGAAACCAGAAGTAAAGCAGTATCCCGCCATGGTTGGCGGTCAGACAGTCACGTTTGAAACCGGAAAACTGGCCGCCCAGGCCGGCGGCGCGGTCACCGTTCGGCTTGGCGACACCATCATGTTCGCTGCCGCCACCATGGGCCACGAGCCCAAAATGGGACAAGATTTCTTCCCCCTCACGGTTGAGTACGAAGAGCGCATGTACGCCGGCGGTCGCATCCCCGGCTCATTCTTCCGCCGTGAAGGCCGGCCTTCCGAAGAGGCAATCCTGGTGGCCCGTCTCACCGACCGCCCCATCCGACCCCTGTTCTCGCAGGATATCCGCAACGAAGTTCAGGTCGTCATGTTTTCCGTTTCGGCCGATTCGGAAAACCCGCACGATATCCTGGCAGTCAACGCCGCCTCGGCGGCCCTCATGATCTCTGATATCCCCTGGGGCGGCCCCGTTGGCGCCGTCCGTATTGGGCGCGTGGCGGGTAAATTTGTGGTCAACCCCACCTTCCAGCAGATCGAAACAGCCGACATTGACCTGCGCATTGCCGGCACCCGCGACGCCATTCTGATGGTGGAATGCGGTTCCCTCGAAGTGTCCGAAGCCGATATGGTGGAGGCCCTGATGTTCGGTCACCAATCCATTCAGCCCCTCATTGACGCCCAGTTGAAGATGGCTGCCGAAGTCGGCAAAGCCAAGCGCGAAGTTCCCCTCTTCCCCATCGACCTTTCCAGGGTCCAGGAAGTGACTGAAAAATACGCCGCCGAAATGCACAACCTTCTGGACACCCAGCACGCCAAAACCCACCAGTATGAGGCCGTGAAGGACCTCGCAGCAAAAGTGGTCACCGAAATCGCCGGCGAAGACGAGACTCTCGTCCCGGCCGTCAAACAGGCCTTCGAAGAAGCCTACAAACAGGTGGTACGCCAGCGCATCCTGGTCGATGGCAAGCGCCCCGACGGCCGCACTACCACCGAAATCCGCCCCATCTGGTGCGAGGTGGATATCAGCCCGCGCGCCCACGGATCCGGCCTTTTCACCCGCGGAGAAACCCAGGTACTCACCCTGGTTACCCTCGGCACGCCCAAGGAAGCCCAGGAACTGGATACCCTCTCGCCAACCGAGACCAAGCGCTACATCCACCACTACAATTTCCCGCCCTATTCCACCGGTGAGGTCAAGCGCCTGGGCACCTCACGGCGCGAGATCGGTCACGGCGCACTGGCCGAACGCGCTCTCTATCCCGTTATCCCTCCCGCCAGCGAATTCCCCTACACCCTGCGCCTCGTTTCTGAGGTGCTGGCCTCCAACGGTTCCTCCTCCATGGCGTCCGTATGCGGTTCAACCCTGGCCCTCATGGATTCCGGCGTGCCCATCAAGGCCCCGGTCGCCGGCGTAGCCATGGGATTGGTCAAGGAAGGCGACCGCTATACCATTCTGACCGATATCCAGGGCGCCGAAGATCACCTGGGTGATATGGACTTCAAGGTTGCCGGC
>JADGRT010000192.1 GCA_017880715.1 Verrucomicrobiia bacterium
AATCAGGGCATCCACCCCGACGAAGCCGCCGAGGAATTTCGTGTCTGTGATAAAGATAACGCGGGGCACGTTGGCATAGGTGAAGGCCTCGAAACCCGGCACCTGGGCATTGTTGCCGGCCGGGGTGTTCACCTGCGTGGAATAGTACGCGATGTTGTAGTAGCGCACGTAGAATCCTGGCGGCGGGAGCGACGCGCCTTTGATGCCTTCGAAGCCGGTTATATAATGGGCGGTGGGTTGGGCCTGAACCAGGCTCGGCAGAGCCAGCAGACCCGCCGTGAGGAGGATGGAATGGAATTGAACTTTCATGGTTGGTGTTGTTTTTCTGAATTGGCTTGGTGGTTTTCTTCAAACATCCTGGATTTTGCCGGACAGATAGGTTTCGTACGAACTGAGATCCAGCAACCCGTGGCCGGACAGATTGAACAGAATGACACGCTTCTTTCCGGCCTCCCGGACCTCGATCGCCTCTTGAATCACGGCCGCGATGGCATGGGCGGATTCCGGCGCGGGCACGATGCCTTCGGTGCGGGCGAAAAGCGTGCCGGCCTCGAAAACCTTCGTTTGGTGAATGGCTTGCGCTTCGATCAATCCAAGCTTGTAGGCATGGCTCACCATCGGGGCCATGCCATGGTAGCGCAGTCCGCCCGCGTGGATCGAAGGCGGCATGAACTTGTGCCCCAGCGTGTACATCATCATCAGCGGCGTCGTTTCCGCCGTGTCGCCGAAGTCGTAGCGCAGCTCGCCTTTCGTGAGCGACGGGCAGGCGGAAGGCTCGACGGCGACGATGCGGTATTTTTTTCCTTCCTTGAGTTTCTTTTCGATGAACGGGAAGGCCAGGCCGGCAAAGTTGCTGCCGCCGCCGACGCAGCCGTAGATCGAATCCGGCTCCTCGCCCGCCATTTCCATCTGCCGGATGGATTCCTGGCCGATGACCGACTGGTGCAGACAGACATGGTTGAGCACGCTGCCCAGCGAATACTTGGTGTGCGGATGCGTGACCGTATCCTCGATGGCCTCGCTGATGGCGATACCCAGGCTGCCCGCGCAATCAGGATCTTCGGCCAGGAGCTTGCGGCCGTAATTCGTCTGGTCGCTCGGACTGGGATGAACCGTGGCGCCCCAGGTGTGCATGAGCATCCGGCGATACGGCTTCTGCTGGTAGCTCACCTTGACCATATAGACGTTGCATTCCAGCCCGAAGAGTTGGCAGGCGAGCGCGAGGGCCGAACCCCACTGGCCCGCGCCGGTCTCGGTGGCGAGGCGCTTAGTGCCGGCGATCTTGTTAAAATACGCCTGGGCCACGGAGGTGTTGACCTTGTGACTGCCGGCGGGGCTGGCGCCTTCGTACTTGTAATAAATATGGGCCGGCGTTTGCAGCGCCTGCTCCAACCGCACCGCGCGCAGCAGCGGCGTGGGCCGCCACAGCGCGTAAATGTCACGCACCGGGTCGGGGATTTCCACGTAGCGATCCGGGCACATCTCCTGCATCACGAGGTTCTCCGGAAAGAGCGCCATCATCATCTCCAGCGAAACGGGCTGCTTGGTGCCCGGGTGCAGCGGCGGCGGGAGCGGTTCCGGGAAATCGGCGAGCAGGTTGTACCACTGTTTGGGAATGTCCGCTTGGGACAACGTGAAGCGAGTTGGTTGGCTCATGAGTTTACAGGGTTTGATTGCGCGAAAGGAATAATGGTTTTGTCAGGCGGCGTCAATGGAGAAATCCTTCGTGTGGCGAAGTCCTTAGCGCCACGCTCATCAGGGCCAATTCATGAACCCTAAAAAGTAGGAGACGAGGTGACGAGGCTCTGACTTTCTGATTAGGCGGCCTCTTAAAACTTAAAATGAGTCTCGTGACCTCGTCTCCTACCTTTCATGGATTTGCGCCACACCTCATTCCTCGCGCAACGCATCGAGTAAATTTCCGCGCGCGGCGAAAACCGTAGCCAGCCAGGTCCATAGGCCGCCGGCCACCAATAGGCCCGCCAGCAGCAGAGCCAGGGATTTGCCGGGGACCTCGTTCCCGGGCGACAGCAAGGCGGGCAGGATGGCCAGAATGGCGGACAGCGCGCCAATGAATAGTCCGGCCAGCAGCAGCAAACCGTGTTCAACGAGCAGCAGTCGAATCAAGTTGCGGCGACTGAATCCCACGGCGCGCAGCAGGGCCAGTTCGCCGCGGCGTTCGAGCACGTTGCGCAGAACGACCAGACCCAGGCCGAAGGTTCCCAACAGCAACCCTAATCCGCCAAGCATCAGAAAAATCGACAGATACGTGTTTTCCACCCGGCTGAATTCAGCCAGGCGCCGGGCCGCCGGGAGGGTGTCGATGCCCCAATCCATCAGGCCGCGTTTCAAATCCTGGGAAATCGCCTCAGCATCGGCGGGCGGCGCATCCACCAATAGGACGCGCGCGCCGCTGATCGAGGGGAAACGTTTAAGAAATTGGCGTTCGGAAATAAGCAGGCTCCCCTGGAAAATGGAGTTTGCCAGACCGCCGACCAATCTGATTTTGAAGGGATGTCCGTATTCGTCCACGTAAGAAATCGTGTCGCCGAGAGATTTTCCCAGGCTCCACTTGATGACCGTGTCGTCCGCGATGGCCGGGATGGTATCGGCCTCGAGCTCGCGATCCAGGATTTGCCAGGGATGGCGGGCGTCGGTCCCGGGCGCCAGGCTGACGAATTGAAAGGCATGGCGCTCGGCAAAGAACTCGGGGCGCACCCCCAACAAACGGGGTTGTTGCGCGCGATTCAGATTCAGACAACTGGCATCATCGCCTTCGCGAAGTCGCAATGGCACAAAGGTGGCGCGGGCGGACGAGACCGACTCCAACCCGTAATGTTGACGGCCTTCCCTGGAATTCAAGTCCTGCAATACGGGCCGCGAGGTTTCGGCGTACAACGCAAAGCCGCCGGTTCCCGAAGCGCGCTGGAGGGTATCGTGCATTGGGTCATGGCGGTTGCCGGCTATGGCGACGACCAGAAAGACACCGCAGGCCAGGAGCGCAATGGTTGCCAGGCTGCGTCCATGGCGGCGCGCGCAATTACGCCCGCTCAGCAGCCAGAGGCTGACACGTTCAGCCGAACCTCGGGCGGCCAGCGCGCGAAGCAGCAGGCGAGCCGACAGCAAACCGCCCGCCAGCAGCAGGCTGCCGGCGCCGAAAAACGCGCCGGCTGACGCCTGGCCGCGGCCGGGGCTGGCGGTGGCCAGGAGGCCCATCGCTCCCATCAGGCAGACTCCCGCCAGGGCACGGGCCGGCCAGACCCGTCGCGGCCGGCTTATGGTTTGATAACCGGCGACTTGCAGTTCATGAATCGTTCGTTTCACCTGATGGCGAAGGGTCAGCCACATGGATAGGAAGGCGGCGAGCAGGGCGATGCCGAATCCCATGGCGAGGGTGGAGAATTGCCAGTGCCAGCGTAACGCCGAAGTGCCGACGGCACCCTGCCACACCGAACCCAGCGCGAGCAGAATCAGGCGGTTGTAGAGCAGCGCCCCGGCCAGGCCCAGCAGGCCGCCGATCACCGCCAGACAAGCGCCTTCGGCCAGCAACAATCGCCGCACTTGCGACGCGGTAAAACCGAGTGCCAGCAGGGTGCCGGTCTCCTCGGTTCGTTGTTCGACGCCAAAGACGAAAAGCAAACCCGTCAACAACAGGGCGGCGAGGACCAGGAAAAAGCTCAGGCCGGCGAAGAGCTGGCCGAAATCGACCGATTGCCGGCTCGCGCGCAGACCGTCCAATCGCACCGGCTGAAAGACCAGTCCCAGCGATGCCGGCGAAAGCCGTTTCATGATTTCCCCGCCCAGATTATCCGCGGTTCCGGGAACCCATGGATAACGGATGGCGGTCAAATTGCCGAACCGGTTGGACCAGAGAGTTTGGGCGGCCGACAGCGTGACAAACGCCTTGGGTGTGCCACGGTGCTCGTCCCAATAGATCTCATCCTTTTTTCGAATTTGGGAAAGGTCCACGGGCATGCCCGGATCCCAATCGCGGCAACTCACGGCTTCGGCCAGTCCAGGAAAAGACGGCAGGAGATCGCGGTCGGCGGCCCAACCCTGCAAGGGTATTACCGAATGAACACGAAAGGTGTTGGTTTTCTCCACCAACTGGCGTTGGGAACCGAGCACGTAATAAGTCAGCGTGAGCCGGTCGCCTGGCTTGGCAGCCAGATCCTGGGCCAACCATTCGTTGATGACCGTTTCATCGTCGCGCATTGGAACGGGCAACCTGGCGGAGCCGGGAGCGGACACGAGCGAGTAAGGTGTAGCCCGATCGCCGTGACGAATCCGGTTGACAAAGTAGGAGAAAAGGCCCGTGGCGTTGGTCTGAGCCGCGAACGCCGCTTCGACCACGGGGGCGTCTAAAAACACGCGGTCGGAACGTAATTCGATTTGTTGTAGTTCGGGCAGATCGCGCAGTTGCAGGCCGGCGTCGGCCAGGCGCCAGCAAGCCGGCAAGGCCGGTTGCAACGTCTCGAGGGAGAGCGGGTTCGAGGTGGAAACGCCGCTGGCCAGCAATACGTTGGCCTGGTTGGTGAGCCCCAATTTGGCGCCCAGCCAGGCGAGGGAAAGAAAGACATTGTAGGGAGCCACCTGGTTGACGCGCAGGCTGAACGGTCCCAACTGGTCTTCGGAGGCAATGGCCGTGACTTTCACCCGTAAGCCGACCGATGAGTTTTTATCGTTGGCCCAAGGGGCGTCATAAGGCAGCAACGAAGGTTTTTCAACGCGCACCAGAAAGTCGTCGCCGACCTGGAGTTTTAAGTAGTCGGCGAGTTTTTGGTTCACCACCGCTTCCTCGGGGGCCGGCGGCGTGAAGGGAGCTGGATCGGGTGACAGGGAACCGAAGCGGGCATCCACGCCCAGGATCTGCACCTGGTTGGCGCGGACATTTCCGTCCGGAGCGATGCCGATGCCTTGGATTTGCAGAACCGGCGCCACGAGGGCCGGGACCAGGGAACTGACGGCGACGCGGTGGGAGAGGTCGTTGGCGAGTTGGGCGCGAAAGAAACGATCGCCCGAGGCCAGGGCGAATTCGGTTTTCCCGAGCCGGGCTTGCGTGAGAAATTCGAGGCTGTAACGGACTGAGTCGCCCACCACGAGGGCGCCAACCAGGACGGCGACAGCCACGGCGGTGCCCAGCAGAACGCCGAGATGGGTGCGCCAGTAATACCGCAGACTTCGCCAAACCAGGGTTCGGGCGGTCATGGCTGGAGCAGGGACAGGCCGTCAACCATGATTAGGCGGCCCTCGGAGAGGCGGCAGGTTCGCCGCATCTTTTGCGCCAGGTCGAGCGAATGGGTAACGAGGATCAGCGTCACGTTTTCCTCGCGGTTGAGTTCCACCAGCAACTGAACCAGGTTCTGGGCGGAGGCATGATCCAGGGCGCCGGTGGGTTCATCGGCCAGCAGCAGCCGGGGGCCGTTGATCAAGGCGCGCACCACGGCGGCCCGCTGTCGTTCCCCGCCGGACAACTGCGCCGGGCGATAATGCCTGCGGGAACTCAGACCGACGCGTTCCAGCAGCCGTCGAGCGCGTTCCGGGGCGGGTTCGCCAGGTTGGGCGGCGTTTGCTTGCCGCGGACACGGCAGGGTGGGAACCAGCGCGTTTTCCCACACGGTGCATTGCGGCAACAGGTGATGCAATTGGAAGATGAAGCCGATCTCGCGATTGCGCACCCGGGCCAGTTCGGCATCGGCATATTGGGTGAGATCCTTGCCCTCGAGCCGGATGATCCCGGAGGTGGGGCGATCCAAAGCACCCATCAGGTTGAGCAGCGTGCTCTTGCCCGAACCTGATGGGCCGATAATGGCCAGCGTGTCGCCGGCTTCGACTTGGAGCGAAACCTCTTTCAACACGGACACCCGCGAGACGCCATCCGCGTTGAGATAAGCTTTTTCGACCCGCTGCAATTCCACAATGGGGGGCATGATGGATATCATAGGCTTTGATTTGCGGCAAATCTCGTAAAATTATCTCTCAGATTTTTAATCGCGGATGACACGGATAACGGCAAGTTGACCGATGACGAGGATCGCGCCAAGTACGTCCGACTTGGAACCTGCGGCTGATCGCGCTCCTCGTCGTTCGGTCGGGCGGCTGGTTGGGCTGTCTGGGATACTGGGATTGACCCAACCATCAAAGGGGCCTTCCCCAGCTGCGTAGGAGCGCCATGTTTGTAGCAACCGCCCGTTCCCATGATCCTTCCCAGCCCCGTCGGGGCGGCAGGGATTGCCCAACGCAGCCTCGTGCCGCCCCTACAGGGCTGGGAAATAATCTTATGGACATCGTTGACTATAA
>JADGRT010000193.1 GCA_017880715.1 Verrucomicrobiia bacterium
CCCAGGTGTCGCAGGATTTTCTCCACGACTACACGCTGGTCAATCACGGCAATCACCCGCATTATGTTCTGACAGACTGGGCAACGGAGCGGGTCGGTGGAAAGATACGGGGTCACGTCTGGACATAAGACACAGTTCTTGAACAGGGGACGGAAGCGTGGGACACAGAAAGGCAAGGCAAAACCTTTGGGAATGGATGAGGCGGACGGCGCGTGGGGTTGATCAGCGTGTCGTACTCGGCAGTCAGCCAAGCGGTCGCCCGCATGGAGCAACGGCGGCAACGTGACCGGTCTCGGTACGATCAGGCCGAAGAGGCGGAAGCCAATATGTCTTATGTCGAGACGTGACCCCGATGCCTTCTTTTTAGGGATCAATGGCTGAATGTCTTATGTCCAGACGTGACCCCAATGCCTTATTCGATGGACGGCACCGACAACGGCATTCGCATCAAATCCATGCGCGGCGCCGGCGGCCTGGTCGAAAACGTGCGCTACACCGACATCACGATGAAAAACGTCGGCAACGCCATCGTCCTCCAGCTCGACTACGTGGACAACAACCGCCCCGACTTCAAAGGCGACCCAGCGAAGATTCCTGTGATTCGCAACATCCTCCTCGATCACCTCACGATCGAAGGCGCGCGCAACGCCGGCATCATTCACGGCCTGCCCGACAGCCCCATCACCAACCTCACGCTGCAAGACATCACCCTCACCGCCGAAAAGGACTTCGACATTCGCGATGCCGAGAAACCCGTCTTCGAGCGCGTCACGCGCACGATCAAACCCGGCGTCGCCCCCGCGAGAATTCCCGGCGAACACTGAGCAAGGCAAGGCGGCAGAAAAGCGATCATAAAAAGCAAGTTTTCGCGCGGGATCGGACCGCGACCGGTCCCCGGTCGCAGCGGCCACCATAGTGCGAGGGCGTGCCAGTTCTTCGAATGCCAGCGTGCGTTCCCACCCGCTGCGCGCCGGGACGTCGCGCGGTCCTGCTGATTGCGGCTTCGTTGTCGAAAAAGCCGGTCTTATAGTGCGCGTGGGCATTAGGCAGCCGAGGCAAACGGGTTCACGACGCGCAGACCGGTGACGTGCTTGAAATCCTCCTCGTTCCGCGTCACGCTGGCTGCGGCCAAATCGGTGCGATCTAGAATCGCGTCCAGACCGGGATTTTCGCCATTCGCGCCATAGATGAGGATGTTGCTGTCCAGAAGCATCTTTCAGTCCCTGCCCGGCAGAGGGCGATCCTTGCGTTGCTCGCGCTGCCAGGCCATCGGATCGGGAATCACATGGCGCAGCCCGCCCAGCTTGCGCAGTTCCTTCAGTGCCTCCAGTGGCGTTCCCAGCTTCGCCCCACCTCCTGGCGAGGCCGTTTCCGGCTCGGTTTGCAGCGTGGCGACGACCTTCACCTTCCCACGCCGACAATCCTGCGGAACGGGCAGGTGCAGCGTGCCGTCAGCATCAGCTTCCAAAATAGCGGTGATCGTGCTCATGCCGGGGACTGTATCCCAAGGTGCGGGCCGCGTAAAGCCGCGTGTCGCCGGTGCCGGAATCGGTTACCAAGGTTAGCTCTGGCCATGCATGGATGATGCAGCGCTTTGCGCCCGGTGTCGAGTGGGTTTCGTGACTGGGTATTGCAGTTGGCATGCAAATGGGGGCAATCGAATGAGTTGGCGTTTTCCGTGGTTTCCCCCTTATGGAAATTACTTTGCCAGTTCGACGAAGTTCTTCAGAATTTGGAGGCCGATGGTCTGGCTTTTTTCCGGGTGGAACTGGGTGGCAAATACGTTGTCCCGCCAGACCGAAGATGCGAAGGACACGCCGTAATCGGTGCGCGTGGCCACGATCGCCTCATCCACCGGCTGCGGAAAAAAGCTGTGAACGAAATAGACGAAGCTGCCGTTGGGGATGTCGCGATAGAGCGGGCAATCCGGTTTGACCAACTCCAGTTGATTCCAGCCGATCTGCGGGATCTTGAATCCCGGCTGGGCGGGGAAACGAACGACACTGCCTGGGAAAATGGCCAGACCCGGGGCGCGACTGTTGAATTCCTCGCTGCGTTCGAACAAGGCCTGGTACCCTACGCAGATGCCGAGAAACGGCCGGCCGGTGCGAATGAATACGCGCAAGGCCTCCAGGAGCTCCTGGGTTTTCAGGGCGTTGATGCAATCGTCGAACGCGCCCACGCCTGGGAGCACGACCGCCCGGGCGTCCTGCAATCCATCAGGATGCGCCACGAGCTGGACCTCGGCGCCCACGTGGCGCAAGGCCTTCTCCACGCTGCGCAGGTTGCCGGAACCGTAATCGATCAACGCAATCACAAGGCTCAAAGTAGAGGTTGGGAAGAAGGATTTCAACGTGGAAACGCGAACGCCGAGAACCAAGGGGCCGGTTAGCAGCGTCCTTCCCAAAGCGCCAGAGGACTGGCGCAGTCCAAAAGCTGGCGCCTACTCGAACCGGCCGCGAATTCGCGAAGCGTTTTGGACTGCGCCAGTCCTCTGGCGCTTTCAGATGACCATGAAATCCTAGTGGCATTGGACAAGCTGTCCGCGCGCCGATCACCTGGGTTGCCGGGGCCGGCTACAGTGTCGTGCCAGGGTCGCGCCTAGTTGCAGCAATCGCCGGGCGTCGGCCTGGCTTTGAGCTTCGGCGTAAATTCGGACGATGGGTTCGGTCCCCGAACCGCGCAGCATCAGCCAGGAGCCGTTTTCCGCGACGTATTTCACCCCGTCAAAGCTTTTGATCTCGACCACCGGCGAGCGTAGCAGGCGGGACGGCGGATGGGTCTGGCAGAATTCCATCAAGGCGGGCCGCTGTTCGAGCGGGAAGCGCGTGTCCAGCCGGGCATATTCATGCGGACCATACTCCTTAACCAACCGTTGCAGGAGCGTGTTCACGGACCGTGCTTCGGTGGCGAGCATTTCCAGCAGCATCATGCCGGCCAGGATGCCGTCGCGTTCGGGGAGGTGGGCCGGCAAACCGATGCCGCCGCTTTCCTCGACGCCGATCAGCACCCCGCCGCGGAGCATTTCGGCGCAGATGAATTTGAAGCCCACACTGGTCTCGGTCAGTTCGAGTCCGTGGGCGGCGCAGATCTTATCCACCATCGAGGTGGTGGTGAGCGCCTTGACGACGCGGCCTTTACCGCCGCGATTGAGGATGAGGTGGTTGAGGAGCAGGCAGATCAGTTGGTGCGTGGAAAGGTAATGTCCGCGGCCGTCCATGGCGCCAAGGCGGTCGGCGTCACCATCGGTTACCAGGCAGAGATCGTGCGGGTGGCGTTGCAGATACGCGGTCGTGGCGGCATAATTCCGTTCCACCGGTTCGGGATTGATGCCGCCAAAGAGGACATCGTGGTTCGCGCGCAGCGCGGTGACCTGGCAGGTGGTGCCTGCCAGCAGTTGCTCGAAGCAGCCCGCGCCCACTCCAAACATGGCGTCGTGGGCCAGCCGCAATCGGGATTTGGCGATGAGTTTGAAATCCACCTGCTTTTTGACGGCTCGAAAATGAGCCGGGCGGAGATCCTGGAGCACAATACGTCCAAGCCGCGTGGCTTCGGCCAGGGGCATCGAGCGGACCGGGTTCAGATCGAGATGCTGTTCCACCCCGCGGCAAATGGCGGGATCGGCCGAGCCTCCGAACCACGCCTTGAGTTTGTAACCGTTGAAGGCCGGGGGATTATGGCTGGCGGTGATCATGACCCCGCCGACGGCCTGCTGCGCCTTGACGGCGAACGAGACGGCGGGTGTGGGCGCAGGCTCGCCGGTTAAAACGACCTCCAAACCGTTGCCCGCAAGAATTTCCGCGACCCGTTGGGCAAACCGATCGGAGAGGAAACGACGGTCGTAACCGACGATGGCCCGGAGGGGGCCGCCGGCTTCGCGGGTCGGATGTCCTGGCCCGTGGCGGTTGCGACCTGTCGGTTGTGGGTCGAGCTGTTTGGAAACTGTTCGACCTTGCGGCCGCGCTGCGGATGGGGTAGGTCGCGGTTCATCCGGAGTCCCGTCAATGGATCCGTGAACCGCAGAGGACTTCCAGAAATCGGCCGTGGCCTGAGCGAGACGGTCCACGTTGGCGAAGGTAAAATCCTCGGCGATGATAGCTCGCCAACCGTCGGTGCCGAATTGAATGGCGGCCATAGGCAATCAGGGTAGGGCGCCGGGGTGCCGATGCGCAGCGATGGCGACCGCCCTCATTTTCTTAACGGCGGCCCGCAGATTGTGCTGGCCAAACAGGCTGGTGCCGCTGACGAACGCGTCCGCGCCGGCCCGGGCGCATTCGGCGGCTTTGGCCAGGTTGATGCCGCCATCCACTTCGAGGTGGAACTTCAGTTTCTTCTGCCGCCGCCAGGCATCCACTTGTTGGATTTTGGGGATGACCTCCTCAATGAACGGTTGTCCGCCGAAACCCGGATTTACCGTCATCACGAGCAGGAGATCGATGTGTTTGAGGAGAGGTTCGACGGCCGTCGCGGGGGTGGGGGGATTGATGGCCAAACCGACCTTTTTTCCCAGCGACCGGATTTTCCACAGCAGCGGCGTGACCTGGTCGCCCAGTTCGATATGCACCGTGATCCAATCGGCGCCGGACTGGGCGAAGGGTTCGAGCAGGATCTCCGGACGGGCGCACATCAGATGGACATCGAAGGGCAGGCGGGTCAACGGGCGCAACGTTTTCACGAGTCCCGGGCCGAACGAGATGTTGGGGACGAAGTTGCCGTCCATCACATCGACATGCAACCAATCGGCTCCCGATCGATCCACGCGGCGGACTTCGTCGGCGAACCGGCCATAGTTGGCCGCTAACAAGGACGGCGCAATAATCATCGCCGGGAAGGCTAGAGATTTATCCGGGCGAGTCAATGCCAGGAAGAAGATGGGGGCTCCCGAAGCTCGCCCCTCCGAAGGTGGCGTCAATTATAAAAGAATAGAAAAGTGATACGGACGACGGCAACGGTGCGCCTGCATGGATGCGGGGTTGGACCATCAGGGCGGATCTTGGCTTTACTTCCGGCGCGAGCGAATTAATTTTGCCAGGCATGGATTTGACGGTGGAATTCTTTAAAAACGAAATGGCGGAGGCGTTGCGCCAGTACGAGAAATATATCGTGTGCCTCGACAAAACTCCCGACCAGTGCGAGGCGGCGCTGACTTCTCTGATGGGCAAGGCCATCAAGGCCTATGAAAATCGCGCGCCCAATCTGCGGCATGGCATTGCCCTGGACAAACAAACCACGATTATTCTGAGCCAGACCGACGGCGACCGCCCGCTCTGCGGCATCTATTTCAACCTGCATTCCCCCTACCAGAAGCGCTGGCCGTCAGAGCCTGCTTCCAGCTAAAACCCGCGCGGAGACGCAGAGGCCGCAGAGGCAAAGGCAATGATTATTTGGCACAAACATGGCAGGTAAAAAATCGGGTTATATTTTACCCGCCATTTTTCTGCCTCGGTTTACCACCAGAAAGCGGGCGGATCCGGATTTTCATTCTAGCGAATTTCCGAAATTCCATGACATTCTAGGGTTGCTCCAGCCGAACCTCATCGCCGACCCGAGCTTCTCCGGCGACCAGGTCAGCGGCGATGTTGCCGTTGCGCTCGGGTCCGGTGATTTTGATTTCGCCGACCTTAAGTCCCTGGCGATAGACCGCCATTCGCTGATCGGCGGCGGGCATGGGTCCCAGACTGAAATCGACCACCACAAACCGCAGCGAGGCATTGGCGGCGGCAATTTTTCCGTTCTGAGTTTGGGTCAGGGTGACGATTTTGCCCTGGTTCGTAACGGAAAACGGGTTGGCGATGGGATTAACGCCCGGGGTGCTTTGCGAGAGAGCGCGGGCTGGCTTGGGGGCGGGCCGGGGAACCGCCGACGCCTCATCCGAGGGCGTCCTGGTTTTGGATTCTGCCGGGTGGCGGGAGACGCATCCGGCCAGGCACATGGCGCCGACCATCGTGAAAACCAAGTAACGCATGACCGCAATTAAATCGGAAGGTTTCCGGCCGTCAACTATCAAAGCGGAACGGCCGGCTTTCTTCATTCCCCCCTTGCTCCCAAGGGTGGTATTCCTATAATGCCCGCCATGCTGGATATTAAATCCACAGCAAAAGGCATGTTATTCCCGAGGATGACGTTGGCCCAGCGAAATGCCATCATCAGCCCGGCTGCAGGATTGACAATTTTTCAAACCGACAATACTCCCGGTTTTTATTTTAATTCCGGCACCAACGGAAGCCCAATATGGTCAATCGTGGGTAGCGGGAGCGGCTGGAGCATTACCGGCAACAGCGGCACCGCTCCCGGCGC
>JADGRT010000194.1 GCA_017880715.1 Verrucomicrobiia bacterium
GCCGTAGCGCAACGCCTCGGCGAACGTGGGCGCGCCGATGGGCATGGCCATGTATTCCTGGAAATCAACGCTGTTATCAGCGTGTTTGCCACCGTTGAGGATGTTCATCATCGGCACGGGCAGGATAACCGCGCCGGGGCCGCCGAGATAAGCGTAGAGTGGCAGGCCCGCACTCAGCGAAGCCGCGCGCGCGACCGCCATCGAGACGCCGAGAATGGCGTTGGCACCAAGCTTGGCTTTGTTGGGCGTGCCGTCGATTTCGATCATTCGGTAGTCAATCTCGGCCAGGCGCGACGGGTCCATACCGGCAAGTTTTGGGGCGATGGTCCTGTTGACGTTGGCGACAGCCTTGAGCACACCTTTACCGCCGTAGCGTTTTTTATCGCCGTCGCGTAGTTCAACCGCTTCGTTTTCACCCGTGGACGCACCGGAGGGCACGGCGGCCGTGGCGGTGATGCCGTTGTTTAAGGTGACGTTGACCGAGACGGTGGGGTTGCCCCGCGAGTCGAGGATTTCGAGCGCGGTGATTTGTTGGATGGTCGTCATAGGTTGTTTTTTCATCCGCCGCTTCGGCCGCTTCCTCAGGTTCTCCCGGCAGGTCCGTGTAGCGCGGCAGCGGTTCACTCGTAAAGCGAGTGGGCAAACCCCATTGCCAGGACTTAGGGTGCCGCCAAACCATTCTAACCGCAATAAAAATCTCATTTCGTTCTCGGACTTTGTACTGGCTTTTGACCGGACAGGCCCTAAAACAGCAGCGTCTATTTTGAGGCAGGTTTTTTATGCAGCGAACGTTGATACTGTTAAAGCACGATGCCATCGACCGCGGTCTGGTCGGGGAAATCCTGGCGCGTTTTGAAAAAGCGAATTTGCGGGTGGAAAACTGCCGGTTCCTCCAACCCGATATCGGTCATTGGCAGCGGCATTATGCCGATTTGAAGGCCCGCCAGCCGGCCGCTTTTGAGCGCACCACCCGTTACCTGGCCGGCCAACCGGTGGTGGCGGTCATTTTGGCTGGAAACAACGCCATCCAGAAGGCGCGCAGTTTGATGGGCGTTACCGATCCGCTCAAAGCCGCGCCGGGCACCCTTCGCGGCGACTGGGGAAACGACTCGATCGCTTTGGCCGATGCCGAAGACCGCGCCACAGCCAACTTGGTCCATGCCGCCGATTCCGAGGCGGCGGTGGCATCGGAGATCGCCTTGTGGTTTGCCTAAGAGGATTCGCCCGGAATTGTGAACTATGGCTGAGCATTCCAAACACACGTACGACGAGAGCAAGATCAAGACGCTTTCCTCGCTGGAGCATATCCGGTTGCGGACCGGCATGTACATCGGCCGGGTGGGCAATGGATCGCATTACGAGGACGGCTGCTATATCCTGCTGAAGGAAGTCATCGATAATGCCATTGACGAATACATCATGGGCTACGGCAAGGAGGTCCAGATCGCTATCGAGGGCCACGTGGTCACGGTGCGCGACTTCGGCCGCGGCATTCCGCTGGGCAAAATCGTCGATTGCGTTTCCAAGATCAATACCGGCGCCAAATACAACGACGACGTCTTTCAATTCAGCGTGGGGTTGAACGGCGTAGGCACCAAGGCCGTCAATGCGCTGTCGAAGGAGTTTTTTGTCCGCAGCCACCGCGCGGGCGAATGTGCCGAGGCCGTTTTCAAACAGGGCCGTTTGAAGGGCGATAAAACCGGCCAGACCAACGAACCGGACGGCACCTTCATTCGTTTTACGCCGGATCCGGAAATTTTCAAAGACAGTCAATTCCAGGCCGAGCACATCGAGCGCCGGCTGCGCCATTACAGCTATCTGAACGCCGGGCTGAAGCTGATCTTCAATGGCAAGACCTTCCAGTCGCGGCTGGGATTGCTGGATCTGGTGATGGAGGATCTGAAAGCCGACGGTAGCGAGCCGATTTACGCGCCATTGCATTACGCCAGCAAGCTATTGGAGTTTTGCTTCACCCACAGCAACAGCCGCTATGGCGAGACCTTTTATTCGTTTGTTAACGGCCAGTACACCGCGGACGGGGGCACGCATCTGAGCGCCTTTCGCGAAGGCTTGTTGAAAGCGGTCAATGAGTTTGCCAACGCCAAGTACGAGGGCGACGACGTGCGCGAAAGCATGGTGGGCGCCGTGGCCATTCGCCTGAAAGATCCCATCTTCGAATCCCAGACCAAAAACAAGCTGGGCAATACGGAGATTCGCACCGATTTGGTCAACAAGGTGCGCGAGGAATTGCTCCATTTCTTCAATCGCAACAAGGATATTGCCGAAAAACTCCTCGCCAAAGTCCAGGACACCCAGCAATTGCGCAAGGAATTGCAGGAGGTCAAGAAACTGGCGCGCGAACGGGCCAAGGCCATCACCCTCCGCATTCCGCAGCTCAAAGACTGCAAAACCCATTACGACAAGCTCAAGGGCAAGGGCAAAGGATCGATGGTTTTCATCACCGAGGGGCAATCGGCCGCCGGTTCCATTGTAAGCTGCCGCGACGTGAACACGCAGGCCATTTTTGTGCTCAAGGGCAAACCGCTCAACGTGTGGGATCTCAAGCGCGATGTCGTCTATAAAAACGACGAGCTGTACAATTTGATGCGCAGCCTGGACATCGAGGACACCCTGGAGAACCTGCGCTACGAGAAGGTCATTCTCGCGACCGATGCCGACGTGGACGGTCTGCACATTCGGAATCTGATGATCACCTACTTTTTCCGGTTTTTCGATTCCCTCGTTCACGACGGTCATCTGTACGTGCTGGAGACGCCGCTCTTCCGGGTTCGGAACCAGGGGAAGACCCTCTACTGCTATTCGGAAGCCGAGCGCGACGAGGCGGTAAAAACGCTGAGCAAAGGCGTGGAAATCACCCGCTTCAAAGGTTTGGGCGAGATCTCGCCGGCCGAGTTCAAGCAATTCATCGGGGCCAACATGCGCCTGAGCCAGGTGGAATATGCCCCCAAGCCGGACACCCATGTGCTGCTCTCATTCTACATGGGCCGCAACACGCCCGAGCGAAGGGATTACATCATGGAGCATTTGGTGGTGCCGGTGGAGGAGTGATTTTTCGCGCGCCGGACGTGAATTAACTATGGGGCTCCCGGAGCTCGCCCCTCCGAGAAGCCGGACACCCGTTGACGACCGGTGCCAATGGCGATAGGTTGCGGCTGGCTGAATTATGATGGCAGCATCTGGAAACAATCCGGGGCCCGCCCCGGCCTACCGGGTGGGCGATGAGCGTCTGGTCAAGGTCACCGACAGCGCGGCGCAAAAGGTTGCTTCGTTGTTGGCCAAGCAAGGCCGCCCCGGCGGCGTGCTCCGCATCGCCGTGATCGGCGGCGGCTGTTCCGGCCTGCAATATAAAATGGACCTGCAGGACGGCCCGGCCAATCACGACATTCTCGTCGAGTCCAACGGCGTCAAAGTTGTCGTCGATCCCAAGAGCGCCCTGTATGTCACCGGTTCCGAACTCGATTATATCGAT
The DNA here is from genome assembly GCA_017880715.1 of Verrucomicrobiia bacterium. Taxonomy (GTDB): domain Bacteria; phylum Verrucomicrobiota; class Verrucomicrobiia; order Limisphaerales; family UBA1319; genus JADGRT01. The sequence continues at coordinate 3,491 of JADGRT010000194.1, forward strand.
GCGCTGCAGGGCGGCGGATTCAAAGTCAAGAACCCCAACGCCGCCACCACGTGTTCCTGCGGCGAAAGCTTCAGCGCCTAAGCGCCAGCGCCATGGCCTGAGATGGCGCCGCGCCGGTCACCCCCGTCCCTTTCACCTGCATGCTTGATTATTTTTTGCTGTTGAATGAGCCGCGCCGCCCCTGGCTGGACACGGACGCTTTGAAGGCGAAATTCCTGGCGCTCTCCACGAAATCGCACCCCGACCATTTTCACGGCGTTGGTGACGAGGAAAAACGCGAGGTCAACCAGCGGTTTGCCGATTTGAACGCCGCTTTTAATGGTTTGCGCGATCCCAAGGCGCGACTGCTGCATTTGCTGGAATTGGAGTCCGGCGGCAAACCCAAGGACGTCCAGCGCATTCCTCCCGGCACCCTGGACCTGTTTGTCGAGGTGGGCCAGCTCGGTCGCGAGGTTGACGCTTTTCTAACAGAAAAAGCGAAAGTCACGTCTCCCATGTTAAAAGTGCCGATGTTCGAGCGGGCTATGGAATGGGCGGACAAACTCAAAGCGCTACAGCAAAAAGTTAACCTCCAGCGGGATGCCCTGATTGCCGAGCTGCAGCAGCTTAACCCTGCCTGGGAAGCGGCGGCCGCAACCGGCGCTCCAGCCCGGCAGCAAACCCTGCCGCTGGAACGACTGGAACAAATCTACCGCATCTTGAGTTATGCCGGCCGCTGGACCGACCAAATCCAGGAACGGTCCGTTTTACTGTCGCTTTAACACGCTGGGATGTTTCTGATGTTCGATGTTCGGCGTTCAGTGTTGAGTGTTCGATGTTTACCGGTTTAGTTCCCATCCGCGTTAGAGATAAATGATCCGGCTCACGCCGGATGCTACGAAAAAAGGGAGTTGGTGCGCGCCAGATCCACCCAAGCCAAAGTGGCGCTTGACGCCGCCAAACCCGGGAGTAGATTTTCCTGATCAATTTTGATGAAAACCGATTCTCTATTATACGGCCTTGTGTCAAAGGCAATTTTAGTTCGGCTCTGTGTCCTCCTTTTCGTTATTGTTGGTTTGATCGCTCCCGGCACGGGTTGTCGCAAGCCAGCGACTGCGTCTGATCCGTCGTCTTCAGCCCAACCGGCGGTGGATAACACGGCACCCACCGCCGAACCCCAGCAGGCGACACCCCAACCACCCCCGGCAGCCGCGACCGATGAAGCACAAATAGCAGCGGTGCTCAATGAACTGACTCAAGCCGTCCGAAAGTTCGGAGTCGAGCAGCGGCGCGTCCCCAAGTCCTTGGAGGAAGTGGCTGCCCGCGGTTATTTAAGCAGCGTTCCTTCGGCGCCAGCCGGAAAAAAGTTTGTGATCGATAAAAACCTCCAGGTTCGTCTGACTCCATAATCGTCAACCTCGGCTTATGAGCTACGACCATCGAAAACAGGCAATCCGGCCGGTGATCCGACGCGGGCCGGGGGTGGCGTTCACTTTAATCGAGCTGTTGGTGGTCATCGCGATCATCGCCATTCTCGCCAGCCTACTGCTGCCTGCCCTCGCCGGGGCGAAAAGCCGGGCTCAAAGATTAAAATGCACCGCTCAAATGAAACAGCTCGGACTCGGATTCACTCTGTTTACCAGCGACCACAATAACCGCTATCCGCCTACGGCCTATGCTACCGGCGACTACCAGTATCAGTTATCGTGGGACGATTACCTTCACCGCTACATTGGCGGCACCGCTCCCGATGCGGATCTCATCCTGGGCATTTCGGGCGGCATGGCCAATCCGGGATCCATTCCCAAGATCCTCAAATGTCCCGCCGACCGCATCGAGATCGGCATCGATTATGCTCCCTATAGCAGCCGACGAACCTATGCGATGAATTGGGCGGGCCCCAATTTTATTGTAGGTTCGAAGAATGGAGCCTTGCCGCCCGCGAATTACGGCGTGGGCATCTATTTTAATCTCCGAGGCGAATCTCCGGGAGGGCTGCCGGATTGGGATCCCCCGGGCTACCGGGACAGCGTGGTCGCCGATACCGCCGGGACGATCTTGCTGGCCGAACTTCCCAACGGCCGAAACGCCGCCGGGAACGACTGGCCTTCTTTCTGCGCCGGTCCCGGCACGGGTGTCCCCGGCGGGTTGTCGCCTGATTGCGTTCAACTATCCAAAGCCAGCTCGTTCAACACGATCAGCTACGGCACGGTCGCCTACGGACTGCACGCCCGACGGTTCAATTATCTTTTCCACGATGGGCACGTATCGACCCTCAAGGTTACGGCGACGGTTGGCGCCGGCACAACGAACGCCCCCAAAGGCATGTGGACAATGACGCCCGGCGACTGATTTTTGGCGGCAAACAGGGCAAACGGCAAAAAACGGTAGAATAAACTTGCCTCCCGCGCGTGCATGTCTATGGTCGCCGAAGATGGACTCGGCGCCAAAGCAATTCTAAACGGCGTCAGCCTTAAAAGTGCGATCCTATCATTAGCAACCGCGTAACCTCAACCCAGCATATCTATGAAACAGCAATCGAAATTCCAGCGATGGATCACCTCAGTCACAGCCGGCCTCGCCTTGATGGCGTCGGCCAGCCTGGGCTTGGCGCAAAACACCAACCCAACCAACACCTTTGACACAGCCGACAGCACAACGTCGTTTGTGCAGTGGTGGGGCGGCGGGGGCGCGGGCGCGACCATGACATGGGACGGCACTTTGGACGCCGGCAATGATCCAGCCTCCGGCTCCGTCAGGTATGAAGCCAACTTCGTGGGAGCTGCCGGTGAACAGTTCATGACGTTTTTCACCATCG
>JADGRT010000015.1 GCA_017880715.1 Verrucomicrobiia bacterium
GATTCCAGGCTCTTTTCCTGGGCCAGCTTGGTCTTCAGTTTTTCGGTCTTCTCCTTGAATTCCTTGTCGAGCTTGTCCTTGTCTTCCGCCTTCTCGTCCTTGCCGGGCGTGCGCTGCGAGACAATATCGGCCGACACGGCCAGGCTGATATAACGATCCTCATTGGTCAGGGCTTTCCCGATTTTGAAGGTGTAGATAAAATTGTCGAAGGTCTCCAATTTGGCCGCGATAGGCTTGTCAAGGCCGGTGGTTTCAGGCTTGGCGCCAGACGCGATCACGTCATTAAAACTTGGAAACGAAAGGGCGCTGTTCAAACTCGAAACTTTGGCGGTATCGATCTCCTCCTTGTCCTGCTGGTCGGCCAGTTTCATTTCGCCGTTTTCGGTTTCCCGGCTGAACTTCCAGTTGTTGGTCGCGTTGGTGGATGTCACTTCGATCGATTTGAGGCGATCGACCTTGAAGAAATCCTTATTGATCCACTGTTCCGGCTTGGGCTCGACGTTGGCTAGCGACTCCGCCACCAGCCAGACCGTGAGCGGCGGGACATTGCTCGCCAGAATGAAGCGGCCATCAGGCCATCCTTCGCCTCCGAAAGGCGAGTTGGCCTCGGCCTGCTTCATATGCTTTTTACCGAGCAGGAGAGAAACCAGCAGCTTGCCGTTCTTATCCTTGAATTCGAGCAACGTGCCGGCGTTGGTGCCTTTGCCGGGCGGCAGCAGTTCCAGGCGCCCCAACTGCGAAGCCCCCACCTTGACGCTTTGCACCGGTTTCAGCTCGGCGGTTTTGCGGATCAGGTCGCTGACCTCGGAGAAATTGGCGGGATAGCCATTGCGCTCCTTGACCTGCCAGAGGTCGGCTTTGACGAGATTCAGCTCGCCCTGCGAGGTCTTAATCGCCACCTGGGCCACGTCGTTAATGGGGAAATTCCCCAATAGTTTCTGGCCCAACCCCTGACCGGTCGATTGCCAGGAAGCGGTGCGTTGTTTGTGGATCGACCAACCAATGCCGCCGATGACGCAGCCGGCGACGATTAACAGCAAGAGTTGTTTGAGATTCATTGGGCAGCGGTCTTTTTACGTTTGATGAGGGCGAGGGCGATGCCGGACAATGTCACCAGGAAGGGCATGCCGGCAATATTGAGCCACTTCGTTTTGTTTTCCAGGGAATCGATCTCCTGGCGCAAATTTTTGCGGACTTCCTTCAACTGCCGTTTGACGTCACGCTCGGTCGCGCGGAATTTTTCCAGCTCGGCCTGCTGCTCGGGCGACATGATAAAACGCTGGCCGGTTTCCTTCTTCTGCTGCTGCAGTTCGCCCAGCCGGCGTTGCGTGTCGGACAGACTCTGCTCGAGATCCTTGATCTTGCTGCGGTAATTCTCTTCGGCCTTGGCCTGCATGCTTTTGACCACCGTAAACGGCCGGCTCATGGTGGCGCGACCCCGCACACCGATCAGGTTGCTGTCGCCGGCCAACTGCTCCACCAGGTTCTGCACCAACGTCAGGTTGCCGTTGCGCGGGATGACGATCCGCTGGCCAAAGACCTCCTGTACCTGCACGGAAAACTGATCGAAAAGCATGTCGGCATCCCCCACCAGCACGACCACGCCGTCCTTCTGTGACGCCTTCAAGGACGGTTCGGTGCTCGGCTGGTCTTTCGCCGCGTCTTTGTCCTTCGGCTCATCGCCCGGCTTATCCTTGGGCTTGCCCTCGGGGAAGGCGGTTTTGAACTTGCCGGTCAGGCGGATCGCCAAAGGCAGCTCTTTGCCACCGGCGGCAAACTGCTTGACCACCTGCTCGGAGGAAAACTCCGCCAGCATTTTTTCCACCAACTGCGAGTTCTTGGTGGTCTTCAGCAATACGGTTTGCTTCAGGCCTTCCGCCGGCGTTCCGGAGAAAGCGCCGGCAAAAGGAACCAGCAAACTGTCAATCTGGCCGGTCACCACGTCGTTCGTGTCCACCGCCTCCTGCGTCAGCGACAGCACCGCGGGCATGTTCTCCGGGCGCGCGCCGCGACTGATTGCCGTAACGAAATTCATATCGGCCACCACCTTCGAGGTGTCGAAGGCGATGCCCCATGCCTTGAGCAGCAATTCCAGCGAGGAACCGCTCGAGATGTTGCGCTGCATGGGATTCATCTGACTGTTCTGACTGTTCTGGCTGTCCACCACCGTCAGCGGATCCAGAAACGCCAGCAGCTTGCCCCCGCGCAACACAAACTGGTCGATCGCGAACTGCGCCTTCTCGGAAATGCCCTTGGGATGCACCACCATCAACACCTGCACGTCGTCGTCGATCTTCTCCGCTCCCAGGTCCACCTGCTTCACCTCGAAGTCGCGCTTGAGTTCGCTGATGAAGACCCAGGGACTCTGACGGTTCGCCTGCCCCATCTGCATCATCATCGGATTCATCTCCCCAAAGACCGGCAGCGCGCTCATGACGCCAATGACCGCTTTCTTGGGCGATAACACCTGCGACAAGGCGCGGGAAAGGTCATACTCGAGCAGTTTTTCGCGTTCCGGGGAAAGGAACGGCAGCGCCACCTTCGCGTCCAGGCAGCTCACCGCCAGACCCAGGTAGATCTTCTCGCCGGTCTGGATCGTCTGGCCCTCGACGCCGTCCATGCCCGCCGAGTCCTCGGCATCCGAATCCGGTTGGGGATCGAATTTCTTGACCTCGATAAAGCCTTTGGAATTTTTCTTGTATTCAGTAATTAGATCTTCCACACGCTGGGCATACGTTTTCAGCATCACGGGCGTGGTTGAGCCCTGCGAACAGTAAAAACGGATTTCCACCGGGGTGTCCAATTTATGGAGAATAGCCTTGGTGCCGGCCGACAGGGTGTAGAGCCTTTCCTGGGTCAAATCGATGCGTTGTTTGACCACGCCCGAAATCAGATAGACCGCCACCGCGATGACGAACATGATCGCCACACCCATCGTGGAAAACAGAAACGAGGTGATGTTCTTTTTGTTCATGGCCTGTAAGAATTCAAAATTGCGCCAAGGTTAGCCCGCCCGGTGTCCGCGAATGATCACCCCAGTGGTGAACAGGCAGAAGCCGATCATCGTCAGGAAGAAAACCAGATCGCGGGTGTCGAGGACGCCGCGTTGGAAGCCGTCAAAATGCGTCATAACGCTAAAGGAGGCGATGCCCTCCACCAGCCACGGACTGGCCCATTGCTCGAACATCTGCGTCACCGGCGGCCAGCCGGCGAGGATGAGCAGCAAGCCAATCACCACCGACAGGATGAAGCTGATCACCTGGTTGCGCGTCAGCGCCGAGGTCATGCAGGCCACCGCGAGATACCCGCCGGCCAGGAGCAAGCTGCCCACGTAGCCACAGAGAATAACGCCGTTGTCCGGATGCCCCAGGTAATTCACGGTGAGCACGACGGGAAAGGTTAGGGCCAGGGCCAGGGCCAGGAAGAGCCAGGAGGCCAGGAACTTGCCCACAATGGCCTGCCAGGCCGTGATCGGCATCGTCAGGAGCAATTCGATCGTGCCCGAGCGGCGTTCCTCCGACCACAGCCGCATGCCCACTGCGGGAACGAGGAAAAGGTAGAGCCAGGGATGCCAGAGAAAAAAGGCGCTCAAGGAAGCCTCGCCCCGGCCAAACAACTGACTCACCATGAAAGTGAAGAACCCGGTCAACAGCAGGAAAATGACGATAAATACGTAGGCCACCGGCGAGGCGAAGTAACCGGTCAGCTCGCGTTTCGCGATGGTTTTGATGTGCAACAGCGCTTTCATGGTTTCTGGGTTTCCTGAGTGGTGTCGGGCAAAGTAATGCGGCGGAAGACCTCGTCGAGCCGGCCTTCCTCGGTATGCAGTTCTTCAATCTTCCAACCGGGCTGCGCCAGGGCCTCAAAGACCTGCCGCGCCAGGACGCCATCGGCCGCCGCCCCCTGCGGCAAGACGCGGGCGATGATCCGCGGCGGTTCCTCGCGAACGATGACGGCCTTTCTGGCGCCGGCAATGGCGCCCAAGCGTTGCTTGATCTCGGCCGCCGAAGCGTTCACGACATGAACCGTAACGGCGCCCGCCATTTCGGACTTCTGTTTGAGTTCCTGCGGCGAGCCATTGGCGACGATCTGGCCACGGTCGATGATGATCGCGCGCGTGCAGGCGGCCTCGACCTCCTCCAGAATGTGGGTGGAGAAAATAATCGCCTTCTTCTGGCCCATCCGGCGAATCAACTCCCGGATTTCGTGCTTCTGGTTGGGATCCAAACCGTCGGTGGGCTCGTCCAAAACGAGGACGTCCGGATCGTGAATGACGGACTGGGCGAAACAGGTGCGGTGGCGGTAGCCCTTGGACAGCGTATCGATGCTCTGATGCAGCACCGATTCGAGAAAACACATTTCCACCGCGCGCTGCACCGCCTGTTTTTTGGCATCGCCCGAGAAACCGCGCATCTCGGCGGCAAAGGCCAAGAAGCCGTACACGGTCATATCTGCATACAAGGGGGCGTTTTCGGGGAGATACCCGATCAATCGTTTCGCCTCGATGGGCTGTTCGAGCATGTCGAACGGCCCCACTTGAATGGATCCCTCGGAGGGGGGAATGAACCCCGTGAGCATGCGCATGGTCGTGGATTTTCCGGCCCCGTTCGGGCCCAGAAATCCCAGGACCTCGCCCCGTTCCACCGTAAACGAAACCCGGCTCACGGCCGTCTTCGGGCCGAACTGTTTGGTTAAATTCTGAACTTTAATCATCCCATCAACTCCATGCCGCCAAGCCCTTAATGAAGCCAGGCCTTGGTTTTTGACGTCCGACCTTTGCCATTTCTAAATTACTTTCTGTTTTACACTACCTGGCAAGACCTTTGCCCTCTTTTGACAAGGAACGGTTAAAATGTTCAAAAAAAAACCATCCGGCGAGATTATTCGGCGAAAAAATGGGCCGCCCGCGCGCGCCGTGCAACCCGTATCGGAGGGGCGAGCTCCGGGAGCCCCCATTGTCTCCTACTGCGACAACCGAGAAACGATTTCAACCCCTTGCGGGCGTAGCGGCGTCTCGGCAGAGCGCCGCATGCTTTGCCCGAAACCAGGAACTGGGCGGATTCGGAGGCCGAATCGCCTGTCGCATTTGCCTTGCAGCCCATGGCAGAATCAAATAGAAGTTCGAGGTGCGACAAGGCCCCAACCGGCCGGGATGGTCGGCGAAAACCCTTCGTCTCGATAACATCTATGAAAAACCTTTGGACGCGCCTGCTTCCGGGCCTGCTGGCCCTGGCACTCGGCGCTGGCGTAACCACCGCCCAGCCGCTCCCTCACGACACCCGCATCCTCTCCGGCACCTTGACCAATGGCGTCAAGTGGCTGTATCGGCAACATGACAATCCGCCCGGAAAAATGGCGCTCATGATCCACGTCCGGAGCGGATCGCTGAACGAGACCGACGCCCAGCGCGGGCTGGCCCATTTCCTGGAGCACATGGCTTTTAACGGCACGGAACATTTTCCCCCCGGCAAACTGATCCCTTACTTTGAAAGCATCGGCATGCAGTTTGGCGGTGACCTGAATGCCTTCACCAGCTTTGACCAGACCGTGTACATGCTCTACACGCCCAACACCCAACCGGAAGAGGTGGACAAGGCCTTGATGGTGCTCAGTGATTACGCCTTCCGCATGTCGCTGCTGCCCGAGGAACTGGACAAGGAACGCGGGGTGATCCTGGAGGAAACCCGGCGCGGAAAAAACGCCTCCCAACGCCTCCGCGACAAGGTGTGGCCGGATCTCTTTGCCGGCTCCCGCTTCGCGAACCGCCTGCCCATCGGCGATGAAAAAATTGTGGCCCAAGCCGCGCGCCCTGAGTTTGCGGATTACTACCGCGCCTATTACCGACCGGAAAACATTACGGTGGTACTGGCCGGTGACGCCCCGCTGCCCCCCTTCCTGCCGTCCATTCAAAAATGGTTTGGCGAATACCAGCCTGCCAATTCCGTCCGCCGCCCCTTGGGCGCCGAGTTCAAGCCGTTCAGCGCCGAGCGCGCCATTGTGGCCAGCGATCCGGAAATGGCCTATTGCCAGGTGCAGATGGTCAATCTCCTCCCCGGCCGGCCCCCCGTTACCACCGTCGCCCAATGGCGTCAGGAATGCCTCGAATCCCTCGCCGGCTGGATCATCGGCCGCCGCTATGATGACCGCGTGAAAAAAGGCGAAGCCAGCTTTCGGGGTGCCGGAGCCGGCGTGAACAACTTCTACAATGAAGCCCTCCTGGTGACCGGTTCGGCCATGGGCGAAGCCCGGGACTGGGCTAAAATGCTCACCGAACTCATCGTGGAAATCAAACGCGCGCGCGAATACGGCTTCACCGCCCATGAACTGGCCATGGCCAAACGCGAAACGCTCGCCGGCGCCGAACACGCGGTCCGCACCGAGCCCACCGTCAACGCCCGCTCCCTGATCAGCAGCATCGTCTCCAGCATCAACTCCCGCGAAACGTTCCTCGCCGCCCAGCAAAGTCTGAGCCTCTACCAAGAGCAACTCCCGGGCATCTCCCTCAAAGAGGTCAACCGCACCTTCAAGGATCAATTTAAACCCGGCACCTTCGCCTTCGTGCTCACTTTGTCGAGCAAGGCGGAAGTCCCCTCCCAGGAGGAGGTCCTTAAAACCGCCCGCGCTGCCCAGGCCCAAAAGGTTGAGGCTCCGCGCGAGGTCAAAACCCCTGCCTCCCTCCTGGCCAAAAGCCCCAAACCCGGCAAAGTCACGGACGTCACCACCGAACCGGATCTTCAAATCACCAGCGCCTGGCTCCCGAACGGCGCCCGCGTCCACTACCGCTTCATGGATTACAAAAAAGATTCCATCCTCCTCAGCGTCAGCCTGGCCGGCGGTGAAATCGAGGAAACCGCCGCCAACAAAGGCATCACCGAGGTCGCCCTCCTGGCCGTGAACAATGCCGCCACCCATCGCCTCCCCTCCAGTGCCTTCCGTGATCTTATGACCGGCAAAAACATCAACGTCAGCGCCAGCAAAGGCAGCGATGCCTTCATCGTCAATGTTACCGGCTCACCCAAGGATCTCGAAACCGGTTTGCAGGCCGCCCATGCCGTCTTAACCGATGGCCTCATTGAGGAGGCCGCCTTTAAAAACTGGAAGCTCGGCACGCTCCAAAGCATTGAACAACGCGAAAAAATGCCCCAGTTCAAAGCCTCGGAAGCTTTCTCCGAATTGCTCTCCGGCGGGGACATCCGCCAGATCCCCATCCAGAAAAAACACGTGGAAGCCCTCTCTCCCGCCGCCGCCCAAGCCTGGTTTGATCGCCTCCGCCGCGAGGCCCCCCTGGAAATCGCCATCGTGGGCGACCTCCCCTGGATCCAGGTCCGGCCCTTGATCGAAAAATACCTCGGCAGCCTGCCTGCCCGTAACCGCTCCGCCGCCCAGCTCGACCGCCTGCGCGATCTGCCCCGCGCCCAAGGCCCCCTGGAAAAGCGCGTCGAAGTTCGCACCATCACCCCCCAGGCCGTGGCCTACGCCGGTTTCGTTGGTTGCGACGGCACCAACGCTGCCGACGCCCGCGCCCTCACCCTGGCCGCCAACATCATGACCAGCCGCCTTGTCAAAAAAATCCGCGAGGAAATGTCCGCCGTCTATTCCATCAGCGCCAACAGCGTGCCCGCCTGGGTTTATCGCGATGCCGGTCGATTCGTGTCCAGCGCCCCCTGCAGCCCGGACAATGCCAACAAAGTGGCTGAAACCGTCCACCAAATGTTCCAGGACTTTGCGGACCAAGGCCCCACGGACGAAGAATTGGCCAATGCAAAAAAGCAAATCGCACACCACCTGGAAAACACCCTCCGCGAACCCAACCATTGGTGGGGCATCCTGCGCGATCTGGACTACCACCACCGCAACCTCCAGGAAGAGCAAAACATCCAGGCCACCAGCGCGGCCACCTCCCGCGAGCAGGTCCAGAATAGCTTTAAAAAATACTACACACCAGCCCGCAAGACCACCGTCATCGCCCTGCCGGTCAAACCCGCCGAGGCCGGACCGGCCTCCAAGCCGTAATGAATTGGGCTATCTTGGGTCAGTTTTATGCCAACGGCCGACGCTAATGAACGTTTTTTGTCCCATGGAACCTGACCACCCCCCATCTTCTTCCAATCCGGGCGATTCTCTGGTCCCCGTCACGTCCGCTCCTCCGGTTATTAAGCCGGCGTCTTTGCCAGTTCACGTTGGCACCGTCGCCAACACGGGTCCGGACCGGAACTCGAAAGGGCGGCTGGCCCTGGCCTTGATGGTGGCCGCTGGTTCGGATGTTGTCTCCATCTGGATGACGTTCATGCCTCCCATCCAGTTTGGGATCGATATTATCACGGCCCTGCTGTTGTTTATGATTTTAGGTTGGCGCTGGATGATGCTGCCCGCTTTTATTGCGGAAGCCATCCCGGGCTTGGGCGTTTTTCCCATCTGGGTGCTCGTGGTCGCGTCCATTGGCGCCTGGGGCGCAATTCATAAACCGGGTTTGAGCAACCCCGATCACGCGGTCAAATAAGCAGGTTGCACGCCTTTTGAAACAAACGGGGCGCCTCTCGGAATGCGACAATACAATACACGGCCGCGTATTTTATTGTCGTGTTCTTTCCTGGCTTTGCGAGATGAACGAATCGCCTGCTGCCTAACCGCTGACTCCCGGACGGTCAGCCCGATCTCCGAGTTTTAAGGCTGGCCACCTCATTGTCCCGCTTTACACTTTTTTGATCCGATCGGATCAAAAAAGTGTAAAGGTGGGTCTTTGTTCCCATTGGCTTCTTTGCGCTGGGATCTTTCGCGGCCTCGGCTTGACTTCTCAGGCAGGTCGGACAATTCTGGCCGCACCAAACAAGCCATGAACCTGTTGCGACGCAAGAGCATCACCCAGTTGCAGGCGGAAGCCCGCACCGATCAAAGCCTGCATCGCACTTTAGGGGCGCTAAACCTAACCCTGCTGGGCATCGGAGCCATCATCGGCGGGGGTATCTTCGTCTTGACGGGAACGGTGGCCGCGCAAAACGCCGGCCCCGCCGTCGTCCTTTCCTTTGTGGTGGCCGGACTGGCCTCGGCTTTTGCCGCGCTCTGCTATAGTGAATTCGCCTCGCTGGTGCCGATGGCAGGCAGCGCCTACACCTATGGCTATTGCACGCTGGGTGAGTTGTTCGCCTGGATTATTGGCTGGGACCTGGCGCTCGAATACGCCTTGGGCGCGGTTACGGTCGCCGTCAGTTGGTCGGGCTATGTTGTGTCCTTCTTAAAAAGCGCGACGGAGTTTCTACACCTGCATGGAATCCCGCTCACGCTCAGCATTCCTCCGAAGCTGTCGGCGGCGGCTGGCAGTGTGGTAACCCTGGCGGACGGTTCATCCATCACGGCCCTGTTCAACCTGCCAGCGGTGCTGATCATCCTGGTCGTAACTTTGCTGTTGATCGTCGGCATCAAGGAATCGGCCCGTTTCAACAACCTCATCGTGTTCGTGAAACTGGCGGTTATCCTGTTGTTTATTATGGGCGCGGCCAAAGCCATCCAGGTGGCCAACTGGCATCCGTTTATTCCACAAAACGCCGGGAGTTTCGGCCACTTCGGCTGGAGCGGCGTAGCTCGAGGCGCCAGCATCGTCTTCTTTGCCTATATTGGTTTTGACGCCGTAAGCACCGCCGCCCAGGAAGCCAAGAACCCGCGGCGAGACATGCCCATCGGCATTATCGGTTCGCTGCTCATTTGTACCCTGCTGTATATCGTGGTGTCGGCCGTAGCCACCGGCGTCGTCTCCTACCAGCTATTGGATGTTCCGGATCCCATCGCCGTGGCGGCGGATCACGCCGGCATGGGCTGGATGGCCGCGCTCATTAAATTGGGAGCGATCGCGGGTTTGTCCTCGGTCATCCTGGTCATGATGCTGGGCCAGTCGCGCGTCTTCTGGAGCATGTCAAAAGACGGATTGTTGCCGGGATTTTTCAGCCATATTCATCCCCGATTCCGGACTCCGTGGATCACCACCGCCATCACGGGTGTGGTCGTGGCCGTATTCTCGGCGTTGTTTACCGTGCGCGAAGCGGGCAGTCTGGTTTCCATCGGCACGCTGCTCGCCTTTATTATTGTCTCCATTGGCGTGCTCGTCCTGCGTGTCCGCGAACCCAACCTGCCGCGCTCCTTCAAGACGCCGGTGGTTTGGCTGGTCGCGCCGTTGGGCGCCGCTTTCGCTCTTTATCTGATGATCTGCCTGCCCTGGCCCACCTGGGAGCGGCTTATTTTATGGTTTGGCATGGGGATGGTGATTTACTTCGGATACAGCGTGAACCACTCCAAACTCAACGCGACCAGGCTCCCGGTTAAACCGGCAGATAGAGCGTGAACACGCTCCCCTTGCCCGCCGCGGACTCCACGCCAATTCCGTAACCCAGGTCCTTGGCGAATTCGTAAACCAGCGACAGGCCCAACCCTGTCCCGCGGCGCGTTGACAAGGCTTTGGTCGTAAAAAACGGCTCGAAAATTCGGGGCAAAACCTCCGGGGGAATGCCGCATCCCTCGTCTTCCACTACCAGAAAAACCCATTGCGCCGATGCGTCAGGGCGTAGAATCAACGACCCCGGCAAGGAGGATAACAACCCGGTGCGCACGGTAATCTGGCCGGCGCCCGAAATCGCCTCGGCCGCGTTGAGCAGCAGGTTCACCAGCATTCGCTGGATCAAGTCTTGGGATCCGGGCGCCGCCGGCAAATCCGGCGCCAGGTCGCACCGCACTCGAATCTCGCGCAGGAACCGGTCGCTCAACAAATGCAGCGCCTCCCGCGCCAGCGCATTGATGTCACACGCGGATATCTCCTTGGGCGCCGGCTTGCCGAAATTCAACATCGCCTTGACCACCGCCGTTCCCTGCTCGACCACGGTCTTGAGGCGATTGACCCGCGTCTTGATTTTTTCCTTGTCATCGAGATGGTTTTCGATGATTTGCGCCGACCCTTTGACGATGGACAGGATGTTGTTGAAGTCGTGGGCAATCCCGGCGGCGAGCGTTCCCAAGGCCTGCATTTTCTGACTATGCAGCAGGGCTTGGTTGGCCTGTTCCAACTCCCGGGTCCGCTGTTCGACCATGCCTTCCACCTCGGCGTAACTGCGGCGCAACCGCCAATGCCGGTTCACCGCCAAACCCGCCAGAAACACAATCAGAACCAAACCGACCGAGGAAGTGACCAGCAGGCGGGTCTCCTGGTACCAGGGCAGGCGGACCGTAAACTCCCAGACCGCCGGCTGCGCGCCTTCATTGCCGTTGCGATCCATGGCCCGCACTTCAAACCGGTGACTGCCCGCCGGCAGGTTGCGAAGGAAAGCCGCCGGAACCGACTTGTAGGAGGACCAGGTCCCCTGATCCAGACGGTACGAAAACAGCAGCCGTTCCGCCGGCGTCGCCTTCCACCGGTCCACGCCCCCAAACACCATGGTCAGCGGGGTTCCGGTCATAACTTCTTGCGGAATGTTATCCTGAAGAATAAACGTCCTTGGTGGGTCGGCATCGGCCTCCGGATAATAGCGGCTCAGGCCCCGGCTGGCGCCCGCCCAAAGCCGGCCGGCGCGGTCCTCCAAAACCGTGTTGATGCTCTCCGCGGGCAATCCTTCCTCCACCCCGTGCATCAGCCACGATCCGTTGCGATAACGAAACAAACCGCTGCGCGACGCCACCCAAATGGTGCCATCGCGACCTTTCCGCATTTGATTGACCCGGTCAAAACCGGAGCGCACGACCGACCAGACCTGGCCGTTAAACTCGTAAATCTTCCCGGCGCTCCCGCACCAGAATTTGCCGTCGCCCACCTCCAGCCAAACATTAGCGCTGTCAGGTTTCTCTCCCTCGGGCGCGCCCGGCGTCTGCCACCGTCCGTCACGCCACCGCCCCACCCCGCGCTCCCCCCCCACCCAGCCATCGTCGGGGCGATAGATCCTAACAAAATTCAGTTCGCGCCCGACCATCTCATTGGTCCCCAGCTCCAAAAACAGGCGCAGTCGTTTCCCGTCAAAGGCATGAATTCGCAAGGTGTTATCCGCGCCTCCAGGATCCAGCACTCGCACCCCCAGGTCGCGGTTCGGCAAGGGCCCCAACCAACAAATCGTCTTGCGCAGAAAATCCGCGGGCCGCGAAAAAACTCGCGTCACCGGATCGAAAACGTAACCGCGACCGGAAGCCGTGAAGGCCAGGTTGCCGTTGGACAACTCCTCCATCGAGTCCGTCGGCTGGAAGAAAAACTCCCCCCCGTCCGGAAAAGGAAACGTCTGCCATTCCTCCTTGAAACAACGGCGCAAACCCTGCGCATCCATGATCCATACGGCGCCGTTCTCGGACTCTACCAGGGCGTAAACCGGCAACGCCCACGGCCGCAACGCCGCCGGCGTCCGCCAGAGCGGCGGAGCATACCGGGCCAATCCCTCGGAAGTCGCCAGCCAGAAAACTCCCTTGGGCTGCACCGCCACGTCGTAATAGGAACTGGCCAAAAAACCTTCCGGTCCCGGCAAGGTTGCCTGATGCGCCAGATCCAACCGTGATACCGAATTGATCGTTTGCACCCAAAACAGATCGTCCCAGCCACGCCATCCCTGCCGGACCTTGCCCACGGGAACCATCTGCGGCGAACCCTTCGGCCCCTCGAACCAGACCAGAAATCGCTCGTTGCCGGTCGTCGATTCCGCCACGGCTGCCACGCCCCCTTCTTCCTCGATCGGATTCTGAAGGTTGCCGACCGGCGCCGACTCGGATAACAGCCACTCGCGCCAGTCGAGCGCCTGCCCCCAGGTCCGCGGCGGCCCCGGAACCCGCGCCAAACCGCGCGCGCCGGAAACCCAAATCCCGCCGTCACGCGCCTCGGCAAGATCCTGAAACAAACCCAAGCGCGTCTCAGCCGACCGCTTCAGGGTGCGCGTTTGCCGGGTCGCGGCGTTGTATTCCATAAGTTGATCCGCCAGCAGCAACAACACCCGGTCACGTTCCGTCGGCAATAGTTGCCTCGAGCGGATACGACGCATCGGATAAGTCTGATAATCCAACGCCACTTCGCTGAGGGGATGCTGCACCCAGCGTCCCTCCCGAAACTCTTGAACCCCCTCCGAATACATGGACCATACCTGGCCCAACTGGCTTTCCAAAATCCTCCCGTTGCCTTCCGGCGCTGGTATCTGGCGCACGGCATAACCATCGAAGACACTGGCCTCCGTCGCGGTCGCGTGCGTCATCCACACGTTGCCTCGCGAACTGACCGACACGGAAGTCACCGGCGTTTCACGCAACCCATCGTCCGCCCGGAAGACTCGCCACGGCGAGGCGGACTGGGACCCTGCGGGCAGGGCGCACAGCAAGCCCAGCAACCCTCCCCAAAGAATCGCTGGGGCGCTTTTCCGGACCCGGATTAGCGAACCCCGGCAACCGGCTGCCCGAGGCCGTTGGAATGCGTGGTTGTTCTTTGTCAAACCGCGTAACGGCGCCTCGGCAGAGCGCCGCATACTTGGCCCCACGCACGGAAAATGGCGGCGCTCTGCCGAGACGCCGCTACGTGAAAAGACGAGCGCAAAGCGCCGGTTCCCCTTCGGTTTTCTTTCGGGTGTTTCGTGGTCCACATTTAAAATACCTTTGGCTAGCAGCATGACAATGGCCAGCCTGGTCGAAAACCGCAACCGTTGATTTTTTCATCGCCAGCGGCGGTCGAACTTTTTACCTTGAGCTACGTATGAACGAAGTATCCGCGCCCAAAACGGCCAAATGGCCCTTTTCCCTCGGTTTTCTCGTGCTGCTGAGTGCGACGGCCATGATCGCGTTTTACGGACCACGTCCGCTGCCTCTGGGCGAACTCTCGCTCGGCGTTCTGTGCGCCTTATCCAGCGCCCTCCTGTGCGTGCTGCCTTTCCTGTTGGATTTCCGCGCGCTGCTGAAACTGACCGAATCCGACCGCCTCACCCATACGATGGCGCAAATCCAAAACCTCGAAACCGTCGCCCGCCATATCAGCACCGCCACCTCGCAATGGCAGGCGGTCCAGGAACTCGCCCAGCAATCCGTCAAGTCCGGCCAAGCCATGGCCGATCGCATGGCCGAAGAGGCCAAAGCCTTTGCCGAACACCTCCAAAAAGTCAATGATTCCGAGCGGGCGCGGCTGCGCCTGGAAGTGGAAAAACTGCATCGCGCCGAGGGGGACTGGCTCCAGGTCACCATCGGACTCCTGGATCACACCTTTGCGCTGCAGCAAGCGGCCGAACGCTCGGGTCACCCGGACCTGATTCAACAACTGACTCTTTTCCAGCATGCTTGCCGCGACGTGGTTCGTCGCGTGGGGCTGGTGCCGTTCACCGCGAAAGCCGGGGAAGCTTTCGACCCCCAAATCCACCAATGGCGCGAGGCCGACACCCAGGCGCCCGCCGACGCCCGCGTGGGCCAGACCATCGCCACCGGCTTTACCTTCCAGGGACAGTTTGTCCGCCGCGCCCTCGTCACGCCGCAAACCGGAGAGATCGCGTCCACCCCAGCGCCCGTGAAAGTGGCCGCCGAGCCCGCCCCCAGCCCGGAAGTCGCGCCGGGGGACGCAAGGCTGATGGCAGTTACCGGCAACGAATTGAACGTCCATCGTCCCAGCCAGATCGACGACGACCCGGAGTTGCCGCTCCGTTAAACTGAGGATGCTGTTTCATGCGCCACCCCTATTTTAACGGACCTCCCACACCGGAGGATTTCCAGCGTCAGTTGCAGGAATTGATGCGGCATCAGTTTTCCGGCAGTCAGGGCATGGCGTTTGCCCAGCCAGCCGCGGCTGACACCGCCGGGACGTCCAGCGCCGAGCCACCGCCATCGGATTTCAAATTCGATTTCAAGCCGCGCGACGTGAAGGCCTATCTGGATCGTTTCGTCATCCGGCAGGACGAGGCAAAAAAGGTGCTGAGCGTAGCCTTGTGCGACCACTACCATCACGTGCAGCTCGCGCTGAAAGGCAAGGACCAGCCCAATTACGCGAAACAGAATGTCATCCTGCTGGGGCCGACCGGAGTTGGCAAAACCTATCTCATCCGCCGCATGGCGGACCTGATCGATGTGCCGTTTGTCAAAGCCGACGCCACCAAGTTTTCGGAAACCGGTTACGTGGGCGGCGACGTGGAGGATTTGGTGCGCGACCTATTGCGTCGCGCCAACGGCGATGTGACGCGAGCGCAGTACGGCATCATATACATCGACGAGATCGATAAAATCGCCTCGGCCAACAATGCGTCCGGACGGGATGTCAGCGGGCGGGGCGTGCAGACCAACCTGCTCAAGCTCATGGAGGAAACCGACGTCCCGGCGCGCGCTCCCAACGACCTCGCCGGCCAGATCCAGGCGATGATGGAAATGGCGCAGGGAGGCGGCCGCAAAGCCCCCAGCAGCATCAACACCAAACACATCCTGTTCATCGTAAGCGGCGCTTTTGACGGACTCGACAAGCTGATCCGGCGCCGGGTCAACACCGCGACCATTGGTTTTGCGGCTCGCACCCCCGAACCGAACGCCGAGGGGGATCTCTTCGATCATGCCCAGACCAAGGATTTTCTCGAATACGGTTTCGAACCTGAGTTTATCGGGCGCCTTCCGGTGCGGGTGGTGTGTCGCCTCCTGAACGTGGCGGATCTGTTCAACATCCTCAAAACGTCCGAAGGCAGCATCATTCGGCAATACGAAGAATCGTTTGGCGCTTATGGCATCGAAGTGCTGTTCCGGGATGACGGCCTGCGACGGATCGCCGAGCTGGCGGCCGAGGAACAGACCGGCGCGCGGGGACTCATGACGGTGTGCGAGCGGGTGTTCCGTGAATTCAAATTCGAGCTGCCTTCCCGGCCGCTGAAACGTTTTGTGGTTTCGCGCGCCGTCGTGGACCAGCCGGCGGTGGAGTTGGCCAAACTGCTGGCCGAAGAAGCCAGCGAGCAACGCCAAGTGGCCTGCCAGGTCGTCCAGGAATTTGCCGACCGGTTCCAACAGTCCCACGGTTTGCGTCTGCAGTTCACCGACGCCGCCAAGGACCGACTGGTGGCGCTGGCCGCCGCGGCCTCGACCACCGTGCGCGAACTGTGCGCCGTCCGTTTCAAGGACTATCAGTTTGGGCTCAAGCTGATCGCGCAGAACACGGGACAAACCGAGTTCACGATCGAGGAAGCGGCGGTGGAAAATCCCGACCAGTCCCTGAGCGACTGGGTCGTGGCCAGCTACCGGGGAAACGAGCCTCGACCGCCGACCGCGTGAGCCTCCCCGTCGGCGCACCCTTGCGAAACCAACCGCTCGCTATGCGGGGAGGGCGCTCACAACCGTTCGAAACTGCCGGCTGAGGACTTCGTAGGAACAGTTCTGCCGGGCGATTTCAGGCAGAGCATGCCGCGCCGACAACAACTCCCGCTGATGGCAGAGTTGTCTGATTCGTCCAGCTAGCTTGCAAGGGTATTCCCGATCGACTTCCCCGTCGTAGTCCAGAAGCATGATCTCCGGGAGCAGCAGCGCCGCTTCGCCGACCCGGCTGGCCAGGATGAAGCGTTCGGACGCCATGTACTCGGGGAGTTTGCCGGTGGTGCGCACCTGGCCGGGCAGGTTGTTGGTTTGCGTGGAGAGAGCCACGTCCATGAGCTGCAAATAGCGGGGCACCTCGGCGTAGGGAATCCGCCCGCAAAAAACGATCCGGTCCTGAACGTGGTATTGTCGGGCCAATGCCTGCAACCAAGAACGTCCATTCCCATCTCCGATGATCAGTCCGCGCACTGGCAGATCTTGGAGTTGCGCCAAGGCCTGAATCAGGTCCCAGCCATAACAGATTTGCAGGCGCGGACTCCAAACCAGCGATCCCATCACCCCCACCACCAAGGCTTCATCCAGGCCGAGCCGATGCCGCAAATCGGCGGTAGCCGAAGCCGGAAAAGCCGGTGCCGGAACATAGCCATCGCGGATGACAGCCGTGTGAGCGCACCCCTGCTGCCGAAGATAGGCCTGATGACGCGTGCCCCGTACGACAACCAGGCGAGCCAAACGCTGGCTTAGCGTCTCGATTCCTCTAAGCAGAGGCAGTTTCCATCGCGGTTGCGTGCCGGCACGCCGGGCCATTTCCCAAACCACATCGCCGGTGTCCAGCACGAAAGGCAAGCGATGGACAAGCCACCAGTAAGCAGCTATGAGCGCGCCTGGCATGGCGGTATTGATCAGATAAAGAACTTGCGGTTTGAACGCTTCGATCTGCCTATGCCAACGCCGGGCCGAAGCCAGGCGGCTGGCGTCGCGCCATAAGAACTGTAGCCGTTCCTCCGGGTAGTCTTGGGTCAAGCCGCGCGCCCGGGCAGCCTCAATGCTGTCCCGGTCGCCGTGAACGATAATGGCGATGCGAGGTTCGATCACGGTGGCCTCCTCTTTTCAGCCAGGACTTGTTCATACACGGCTTCCGTGGCGGCCGCGCAAGCATCCCAGCTATGCTCTTGAACGGTCCGGCGGGCAGCCTGGCCCAACCGCCGCGCCCGAGCCGGATCGGACTGAAGCCATGCGAGCTGTTCCCGGATGGATTCCGCGCGATTCGGATCGCACCAAAGCCCATTTTGGCGCGGCGTGATCCATTCCGCAGCGCCGATGTTCTGACCCACGATAACCGGCAATTCGGTCGCCATGGCTTCGGCGACAACCATGCCGATTGAATCATTGCTTCGACGGACGGTCATGGCACAATACCATGCCTTGTATGCAACACCTCGTCGAAGATTTTTTGCAGTACCTGCGTCACGAGCGCGGCCAGTCCGAGCAAACCCAGAAAACCTACCAAGCCCTGCTCGGCAAATGCGTGGCCTGGGCGACCGTTCAAGGCATCCGCGACTGGAAATCCATCGAGTTGGCGCATTTAATGGCCTTTCTGCAGCACGAGCGAACCCGCCA
>JADGRT010000195.1 GCA_017880715.1 Verrucomicrobiia bacterium
GGTACGCTCCTTGGTGAACGTGATATCAATGAGCATACCTTCGGCGATACTTATGGGATGATTGATAGAAATGCGATTTCCGCCGACCAATTTGTTAATATTATGGCGAAAAAGCTAGTACCATTTACTGGCGACCCGCTCATGCTTGACTACAGCAGTGATCCCAATACCGGTATCTATTCCGCTCACAAAGCCAAGCTGGTTGCCTGGTCAAGATGGGATGCAAACAAGTGGGCCAGGTTTCCTGCTCGGGCGGGTTTTCAAACAAGGTCTGAAGCGCGCGGCGATGACGCTACCGAAACTCGCGCCGCGAGAATGGCAGCCCCTAACGCGCCGGTCAGCAGCGGCTCGGCCACTGTGTCCACCGTGCAGTCGAGCGCCTTTTCCAGCGCGGACGCCATGCCGGGAATCAACGCGACACCGCCCGTGAAAAACACCGGCGCTTCGACCCGCTGACCCGCCAGCGCCAGCATGCGCGACGCTACGGACGCTTGAACGCCGGCGATGATATCAGCGGGCGACGCACCATTGGCCAGCAGACCGATGATCTCGGTCTCGGCAAAGACCACGCACATGCTGCTGATGGCCGCCGGAGCCCGGCTCTGCTGAGCTAATTCACCCAAAGCCGGCAGACTCATGCCCAAACGAACGGCCACCACTTCGAGAAAACGGCCGGTGCCCGCCGCGCAACGATCGTTCATGGCAAAGTCCCGCACGTTCCCGGCGCCATCCAGACGGATCAGTTTGCTGTCCTGGCCGCCAATCTCGATGACGGTGCGCGCCTCCGGCGCCAGATATCGCACGCCGCACGCATGGCAGCTTATTTCCGTAATGGTGCGATTCGCAAAACGAATCAGTTGCCGGCCATAACCGGTGGCCACGATGCCGGCAATCTGTTTCTCCTCCAGTCGCGCCTGCGCCAGCAGCCGTTCAAAAAGTTCGCGCGCCAAACGCTCCTGGTCGAGGCCTTGATCCACGGTGCCGGCGGCCAGCACCGCCTGGCCATCCCGATCCCATAGCACCGCTTTGAGGGCGCGAGAGCCTGCGTCAATACCGGCAAATATCATCGTTTTCTCCTCTCCTTGATCGTTTCCAAATGACCGCCATACTTTAACCGCGCCCTGCACCCATGAACCGGGGCGGGCCGGAGCGCGGACATTCTTGTCCGCCCGCACGGTCGGCAGCTCCCAAGCGGACAAGAATGTCCGCGCTCCCGGGGCGGGCCGATCCGATTCACAACCCTTGAAGCCAGCAATCGATTCTCCCGCCCCACAACCATGCTCCTGAATTTCGTTCTCGTCCTTCGTCCTTCGTCCTCGTCCTCGATTTGTGACATTGGCATTTCGAGGACGAGGACGAGGGACGAGGACGAAACGGAGGCGTGCGGCTCGTATCGGCGGATCCTGAATGAACCGCTCGGATCAAGAAGTCGACGCTTCCAGGCGAGGTTCATGGTAAGCAGCGACCTGAACTGGCAGCCGCCTGCTTTGCGTCGCGACTTCTTACCATTTCGAACAGGGCCTCCACCCGCACGGCAATCCGCGCAGAATCCGACGGCGAATAATCCGTTTCGATGCGCAAATAAGGAAGATCCAGTTCTTCCTCTGCCAGGCGCCTGATTTGAAACGATTCAATGGCATAGGTATGACACGCCTGCCAAATCAGCTCGATGACACACTCGGCCCGGTATTCCCCGGCCAGTCGCCGCAACAGCGTCTGCCGGGCGCCATTGCGGGTCTTCACCGAGCATGGCAACCGGTAATACTTTTCCGCCAGAGCGCGCAAAGGATCAGGGGCCTTGATGTCCACATCTTCCAGGATCGGCTTCAAACCGGTGCAGTTTTCCTGGCACACCACCAACCCGCCGTGGGTCTCGATGATGTCCATCACCCGCTCCGCCCCATGCACCAGCGGCACCCCCGTCAACAACACGCGAACCGGCCGCAGACCGCGCGCTTCCGATTCCCCGCTTCCGACTTCCGCCCTCTGTCCCCCCAGACAGGAAGCCGCGTGCGGTTCCCTTGCCAACCGGCCGACGAACAGTTGCAGCGCCGCTTCGTACTGTTCGTGGTCCGCCGGAATGCCGGAAATAAGACTCTTAAAACCCAGCAGTTGCCGGCCGGTCAACGGCGGTTGCTCCACCTTCATCAATTCGGCCAGGGCGCGCCGCAGCGCGCGCTCGCGATTCATGACCGCGATGGCGGAGCGAATTCGATCGTCCGTAATGGCGACCTGGAAGCGCGATTCCAAAGCCGCTTTGAAAAGGCGCAACTCCCGCGTCCAATGCTCAAGCGCGTCGTCATCGTTTTCTTTTTGAGGCAGTTCGAGCAGATGAGTGGGTCGCGTTTCGGCCAGCAGCTCGAACATTTTCTTTTTGCCGTCGCAAGTCGTCTCGGCCACCACCAAATCCGCCATCTCCAATAAAGGATTCTGCTTGCGGAGATGATAGCCGTAGGTGGATTTGATCAACGGGCAGAGGTTGGCCGGCAGGTGCGCCTCGGCGGCGGGAATCAGATCGGCATCGCCGCCGCAGAGGCAGACCGGGATGCCGCCGGCGGCGAGGATCAGTTCGCGCGGCGCGTATTCGCACAGAATCCCGACAACCGGACGCCCCGCCGCCTTGCCGGCTTGCGCGTAATCGAGGCAGTTCTGAACCATCCGGCCAAACCAGGCCTGGGGATCCGAGGTTTCACGAGAACAGCTCATGCTGGCGCGACTATCGCAAGTGCGCCCCCGGGCGTCCAGCGTAAGAAGAAAGGGGTATGGGGAAAGCGCGCCAACGCAACTATTTCACTTTCCTGGCCACCAACAATCCCTGGATGATTTTTCCTAAAAGGAAATCACGCCTCCACGACTTTCATAAATCGGTTCGCGGCGGCGCGCTTGCGGGCAGTTTCGCCGAGAAGTTTCTTGCGGAGCCGCAGATTCTTCGGCGTCGCCTCCACGTACTCATCCGGCCCGATGTATTCGAGCGCGCGTTCGAGGGGCATTTTCATGGGGGGCTCGAGCTGGATGCCCTTGCCGTCGCCCACCGACCGCATGTTGCTCAGTTTTTTGGCTTTGCAGGGATTGACTTGAATGTCGCCCACGCGTGGATTTTCACCCACGATCATGCCCGGATAGATGGCTTCGCCGGGTTCGATGAACAGACGACCGCGCTCCTGGATGGCATTCAGGGCATAGGCGGTTGCCACACCGCTTTCCATGCTGACGAGCGAGCCGGTCTGGCGCGCGGCGATGTCGCCGCGGTCGGGTCCGTACTCGTGGAACAAGTGGCTCATGACGCCCAGGCCGCGCGTCTGGTTCACTAGGTCGGTTTCAAACCCGATCAACCCGCGCATAGGCATGATGGCCTCGATGCCGATCTGTTCGCCGTGGTGTTCGAGATGCGTGATTTCGGCTTTGCGGTTGGAAAGGTTTTCGAGGATCGCCCCCATGTTGTCTTTCGGGAATTCCACGAAGACTTTCTCGATGGGTTCAAGCAGGTTGCCCTCGGCGTTGCGGTGGTAGATCACCTCCGGGCGGGAAACCAGCACTTCGAACCCTTCGCGGCGCATTTGCTCGACGAGAATGGCGATCTGCATTTCGCCGCGGGCGCTGACCTCAAAAATATTGGGGACGTCGGTGTCCGCCACCTTGAGGCTGACATTGGTGCGGATTTCCTTCATCAGGCGTTCCTTGATATGCCGTGCGGTAACCAGCTTGCCATCCTTTCCGCCCAGCGGTCCGTCGTTGACGGCAAACTGCATGACAATCGTCGGCGGATCGATCGGCACGAACGGAATCGGGTCGCGATCCACGGTATCCGTGATGGTTTCGCCAATGGCCACTTCCTCGAAACCGGTCAATCCGATGATGTCACCCGCGCTGGCTTCCTCGATTTGGATGCGCGCCAGGCCGTCGAAATGGAAAATGGCGGTGACCTTGGAGGCGTCCTTGCGGCCATCGCCATGAATGCAGGCCACCGCATCGCCGACGGCGATTTTGCCACCGAGGATTTTGCCCAGGGCGATGCGCCCCAGATAATCCGAGTAGTCCAGATTGGCCACCAGCAGCTTGAACTCGCTGTTGGCCAGGGCCTGGGGCGCGGGAATGTACTGGACGATGGCCTCGAAGAGCGGCTCGACGGTGGTGCTGGGCTTGGCCAGATCGGTTTGGGCAAAACCTTGTTTGGCGCTGGCGTAAATGACTGGAAAATCGAGCTGGGCGTCCGTGGCGTGGAGGGACACGAACAGATCAAAAATCTGGTCCAGCACCTTGTGTGGGTTGGCGTGTTCGCGATCGATTTTGTTGATCACGACAATCGGCTTGGCGCCCACTTCCAGCGCCTTGCGCAACACGAACCGCGTTTGCGCCTGGGGACCGTCCACGGCATCGACCACGAGCAGCACCCCGTCGATCATGTTCAGGATCCGTTCCACCTCGCCGCCGAAGTCGGCGTGTCCCGGCGTGTCCACGATGTTGATGTGGTAGTTTTTATATTTAAATGCGGCGTTCTTGGCGCGGATGGTGATGCCCTTCTCGCGCTCCAGATCCATCGAGTCCATCATGCGTTCGACCGTCACCTGATTGGCGCGGAAGACCCCGGACTGTTTCAGCAAACAGTCCACCAAAGTGGTTTTGCCATGATCCACGTGGGCGATGATGGCGATGTTTCTAATATGCTCCATAATTAATACCGTTTAACCAAGCCGGGTACTGTGCGCCTCCGGTGGTGCAAAGGTCAAGCCCCATGAATATAAAAAAGGGAAGCGCTTTCGCGTCGGGGCGGGGACGGCCCCTGCCCGCGTAGCATGAAACCATTCTTAACGACCGACTGCCACTCCGTGCTGCTGGGGACGGAGCCGTCCCCGCCCCGGGGCTGGTTCGACGCGCCCGGCAAAGTTCGCGGCTGAAATTACTTCCTCCGTTTCACGGCGGCGTGCACCTGGGCCGCAACCTTCAAACGGAGGGCGTTCAGCCGGATGAAACCGGTGGCGTCGTCCTGGTTGTAGGCCTTGGTCGGATCGGCTTCCATGGTGGCCATTTGCGGATGGTAGAGGCTGACCGGCGATTTGCGTCCCGCCGTAATGATATTGCCCTTGTAAAGCTTGAGCCGCACCGTGCCGGCCACATGCTTCTGGCTTTCGGTCACAAAGGCCTGCAGCGCCAGACGCTCCGGGGAGAACCAGAAGCCGTAATAGACCAGTTCGGCGTAGCGCGGTATCAGTGAATCCCGCAGGTGCATCACCTCGCGATCCATGGTCAGGCTTTCCATCTGGCGATGAGCGAAATGCAGGATGGCGCCGCCCGGGGTCTCGTAAACACCGCGGGATTTCATGCCCACGAAACGGTTTTCCACCAGGTCCACGCGCCCGATGCCGTGTTTGCCGCCCAGTCTATTCAAGGCCTTCATGACACCCAAAGGCGTTAATTGCTTGCCATTCACGGCTACGCAATTGCCCTTCGCAAAATCGAGGTTGACGTATTCAGGCCGGTTTGGCGCGTCTTCGGGAGAAACGCTCAATTTATACATGCCCTTGAGCGCGGCGGCGGAGGCGTCCAGCCACGGATCTTCCAGGATGCCTGCCTCGAAGGAAATGTGCAGGAGATTGCGGTCCATCGAATAGGGTTTCTTGGCGCTGGCCTCCACGGGGATCTTCTTGGCCGCACAGTACTGAATCATTTCGGCGCGGCCCGGGAACTGGGCCCGGAACGAAGCGTCGCGCCACGGGGCGATGACCTGCAATTCGGGCGCCAGGGCGGCAACCGTTAACTCGAAGCGCACCTGGTCATTGCCCTTGCCAGTGGCGCCATGGGCCACGGCGTCGGCCTTTTCCTGGCAAGCAATTTCCACCATTCGTTTGGCAATCAGCGGGCGGGCGATGCTGGTGCCGAGAAAATACTGACCCTCGTAAATCGCGCCGGCCTGAATCATCGGAAAGATAAAATCGCGCGCGAATTCGTCCGACAAATCCTCGAGGTAAAGCTTCGAAGCGCCGGTCTTCATGGCCTTCGATCGCAGGCCTTTCAACTCCTCTTCCTGGCCGATGTCGGCGCAGAAGGCAATCATTTCCGCCTGATATTTTTCTTTTATCCACGAGAGCAGCACCGACGTATCGAGGCCACCCGAGTAAGCGAGCACAATTTTCATAACACCCATTCAATCCGTTCGTTCGAACCCAAACCGCCCAAACTAAACGCCAATCCGCCGCCGCTGGAAAGAAGATTATTTGCG
>JADGRT010000196.1 GCA_017880715.1 Verrucomicrobiia bacterium
TCACATCATGACCGAGGGGACTGTGAAACACCCGGCCCTGCTCATACTCGAAGACGAACGCCATCGGGTAATCCTTGCCATCGACTTTGGAACGTGCCTGCGCCAACACGGTGATCGGCCGATCGCCCGCCAGGCAGGTGTACAATTCGTCATCCGTCGTAAAGGGTTTCAGGCCTGCGGAAATCGGATGGACAACGGAGGTGAACTCAACCTGGAACGGCCCCCGCGGATCATGTCCCCGAAGTTTGGGATCCCAGGAGCGGCCGGCCAGGTTGCGGAACTCGGGCCAGTCCTGGAAAGCGCCGCAGGCGAAGTGAAGCAGTACCAATCCCTTGCCGCCGGCCACGAACCGGCGCAAATTCTCGCGCGCAGCCGCCCCGGGTGCGGGGCACTCCCAGTTCATGAAATGCAGGACCACCACGTCGTAAGCGTTCAACGCGGAGGAATCGAGAAAGTGCGGATCCTCGATCACCGAGACGTCCAGCCGCGCATCCTGGCGCAACAACTGGGCCACCAAAGGCGCGGTTTGCCGCCAGGGATGTCCGGGATAATCCTGGCCGGTGACGAGCAGCACCCGGGCCTTGGCTTGGGACGGCGCGACCGCCGCCTGAGCATCGAGGAACTGGCCGCGGTACTTCTGATAGAGCTCGACGGCCTGGTTGTCGGTCACGGGAGAATCCACCACCAGGCGAGCGCGGGCCCCGGCCTGTTCGCCGGCTTTCACCGTTCGGCCGAACAAAGACAAATACATCGAGACATGTCCTTCCGTTTCATAGGGCGTGGCCAGCGCAAAACAATCCGCTGGCGGAGCCATCAGCACCGCCGTCACGCCCGCTCGACTTTCCCGCCGCACACCCAGTGGCAGGCTCAATGCCGGCAGGACGCGCCAATCAACCGGATTGGGATCGATCAGCCAACGACCATCTTTGATCATCGCCACCGCGGCTGGATCGCGCGGAAACATCTGCCAGTCCCCCAAAGATTTCTTGGCGGCCAGAAAACCGGCTCGGTTTCCGCCCTCTGGGTTTTCTTTGACATAGACCAGGGAATTCGTGAACGCTTCCTGGAAATACGAGGCCAGGAAAACTTCGAACGCCGGCAAATCCTGCTGCGCTTTGACCATGGTTTCCAGATCCAGCGTCATGGGATCACGCCAACGGTAAACCGCTTTCAGCTCAAACGGCCGGTCCGCCGCCGCCGGCCAAACCACCTCCACGCTGCCCTCGGGCAACAGCCGGGCCTGGCTGGGCCAATCCCAAGCTCCGGCGCCATACCGGTGTTTGGCGGTAAAAACCCGATAGTAACCAAGCAGCCCATTCCCCCGGTCCAGACGGATTCCCGTTGGGATATGAATCAGCGAGGATAATCCCAGAGATTTGCCTTGGGCCCGCAGCGTGCCGCGTAGCGTGCCGGTGTCGAAATGGAACTCACCCCCACTGGCCGCCTGGAACGCCAGCGAAGGAGGCTTGGCTCCGTCAGGAACGCCTGGTTCAGCCGCCGGCAAAAGGACGGTCAACAATCCTAATCCAACCCATGCGATCGCGAAGCGGATGGAAAACCTCAATGCAGGAATCTTGAATGATTTCATAAAAATCAGAATGTGAGCCTGGGCGCCTGGATGCCTTTTCGGAGGGCGGAGTTACACGACGCCCTGACTAATCGAATGTCGGACGGGCGTGGAACTTGAAGCAGCGCAAAGGAGAAGATGGGGGCTCCTGGAACTCGCCCCTCCGACTCGCTCCGATACTGGATCTGAGATTGTCTCACGCCGTCTTATTCACTGGTTACAGCAACTCGGTTTTACCCGGGATATACACAGGATAGCTGCCGTCCGGTCCCGGTTTCACGGGCGGCTCCATGCCATCATGACAATCCTCCGGCTTCGGCGCATAGGCGAAGTCGGACTTGTTCATCTGTTCCCAGGTGACTTCCTTGCCGGTGTAACAGGAGAGCTGGCCCATCACGCCAACCATGGTGCTCTTGACCATGTAATCGCCGTTGTTAATGGGCTTGCCCGCGCGAATCGCCGCGAACAGCCGGTCATGCTCGACCTGGTAGGGATCGCATTTGCCCTGCCACTGCCAGGCGTTTTCGCCCCAAATGCGGCTGCCGGTGATGGAGGCATGCCCCTTGGTGCCAAACATCAGGCTTGAGGATTCGTCGTAACAGCCGGTGGTCGTGCGGCAAAAAGCATAGAGCCGCACGCCATTCGCGAATTCGTAAACCACCGAGTGATGGTCAAAAACATTGCCATAAAGCGGCTCGAACATCGTCGACCGGCCGCCCAATCCGTGGCATTTCAGCGGCACCTGCTCCTTCAGCACCCACCGCGCGCGATCGAAATTGTGGACGAGGGACTGAACCACGTCATCGCCGGACAACCAGACGAAGTGATACTGGGTGCTGCACTGCCATTCCAGCTCGGTCAGGCCCGCCTTGCGATCCGACACACCATAGGGAGCGCGCAGGAAGTTTTCCTCGATCGACACGATCTCGCCGATGGCGCCATCATGGATGCGTTGCACGGTTTCGGCATACCCCGCGTGATAGCGGCTGTGCAAACCGGAAACGACGCAGAGATTCTTCTCCTTGGCCAGCTCGCAGGCGGCTTTCATCAGCTTGAGTCCGGCCGGATCCGTGCCGTGAGGCTTCTCGGTGAAAACGTGCCGGCCCGCCTGAATCGCGGCCATGGTATGGAAAGGATGAAACTTGGCGGCGTTGGCGATCAGAACCACATCCGAGGATTCGATCACCTTCTTGTAGCCGTCAAAACCGGCAAAGCAATGATCGTCATCCACCGCGACCTGGTCGGGCTTCTGTTTTTTGAAGTTCTCGCGTTGCGCCTTGATGCGATCCATAAAAATGTCGCACATGGCCACCAGCCGGACTCCCGGATCGGCCGTCATCGCCTGCAAGACGGCGCCGCCGTTGCGACCCCCACAGCCGATCATGCCAACTTTGATGGTATCGCTGCCAGCCGCATAAGCGCTGCGCCCGATATCGACTGCCCCCACGGCCACGGCGGTGGCGGCGGTGGCCGAGGTTTTTAAGAAAGTCCGGCGCGAGGTTTCGTTGATAATGGGTTGTTGATTCATAGCTCTTGATGGAAGTTCACGTGAATTCTGAAGATAGGTTAACGTTGCTTTGGAGCCCCCAGTTTGGGTTCCTTGAGGCCCAGTTCCTTGAATACGCCGCGCAGCCAGGCCAGGGATTTCTCGATCATCGGACCGCTCTGGCCTTCGCATTCGATGCTCAGGTTGCCAGCGAACCCGGCGTCGCGCAGCACCTTGATGCATTCGCGAATGTTCCGGGCATTGACCCCGTCGCCCAACGCGCAGTGACTCATCGCAATCCCCGTGGCCCCACCTTGGATCGCCGCGGCCAGCTCCTGCGAGACGTCCTTAATGTGCACATGACTCAGCTTCTTGATGAAACGTTTTAAGAAGGCCACCGGATCGCGCCCGGCGATGAACGTGTTGCCGGTGTCCATGTTCAACCGCAAGAAGGGACTCTCCACAAAGGCCAGCATTTCCGCCATCCGATCCGGATGGGTGGTGAAATAACCGTGCGGCTCGATGTTGACGATGATTTCATGCGCCTCAGCCACGCGAATGATCTGTTGGTAACAGCGCTTCATCAGCGCCATGGCTTCCTTGTCCTTCATACCTTCCGGCGCATGCAGACCATCCGTCGTATCCACGCACGGACACCCGGCCAGCGACGCCCAGGGAATCGCCCGGAGCACATAAGGCACGCCCCGGACCGGGCCGTCTTCCCCCGACATGGGATAAGCCGCGTCGATCTGCGAGAACTGCACGCCGCATTTCTCCATCTGGCGGCGGATTAGCACCGGATCGTCCACGAGCGACAAGTGCGGCGAGTAGCCCAGTCCTTGCAGAAAGCTGACGCCGTCGATAACGCCGCATTCGATGCGGCTGACGTGGTTGCGTTGCGCCCATTCCAGACATTTGGAGAACGGCCAGTTGGCCGAGTTGAAGGCGTCCGTGTGGAATCCGATCGTCATCATGATATAGCCTTTCGTTTTCGGCTGAAGATTGCCCGGTTCGGAAGGACGAGTCAAAGGAACATCCGCCCCTGCCAATCCTGCTTTAGCTGTACTTTTTGCCGAACAGGCATCTTTTGGCAATCATAAAGGCTCAAGAAGGCATTTCTCACTTTTCCTGAAGCACAACCTGAATTAGTCCGGCTCCCGCAGGGCAAATTCATGAAAGGTAGGAGACGAGGTCACGAGGCTCTTTTTAAGTTTTAGGAGGCCGCCTAATCAGAAAATCAGAGCCTCGTCACCTCGTCTCCTACTTTTTTGGTTCTTGAATTGGCCGGCCCCGTGCGCGCCCAAAAACGGCACTTGCGCTTTTAACGATCCCACGTAAAGTAAATCGGATTAAAAGCATCCGATTTGAAAGGAACGATGAACGTGAGTCAGCGGAAAGTCTATTATTTTGACAATAACGCCACGACCCGGGTGGCGCCCGAGGTGGTGGAGGCGATGCTGCCATTCCTGAGCGAGTTCTGGGGCAATCCTTCGAGCGCCTACCATTTCGGGCACCAGGTGGGCAAGGCCATCGATCACGCGCGCGCCCATGTCGCCGCCCTGATCAACGCCGATCCACGCGAAGTCATCTTCACCAGTTGCGGCACCGAAAGCAACAATGCCGCCATCCATAGCGCGCTCGTCACGCACCCCAAGCAGCGTCACATCATTACCACCCGCGTCGAACATTCAGCCAACATCAATTATGGCGAATTCCTCAAGAAACAAGGCTATGAGGTCACCTTCCTGCCGGTGGATTCCGAAGGCAAATTGGATTTGACCGGACTGGAAAAGGCGATCCGACCGGAAACGGCCCTCGTCTCCGTCATGTTTGCCAACAACGAAACCGGCGTCCTTTTTCCCGTGGCGGAAATCGCCGAAATCTGTCACCGCCAAGGCGTCTTGTTTCACACCGATGCGGTCCAAACCCCGGGCAAACTAAAAATCGACGTCAAAGCCCTGAACGTCGATTTCTTGTCCTTGTCCGCGCACAAACTGCATGCGCCCAAGGGGATTGGGCTGCTCTACGTTAAGCGCCGCACCAAATTCCAGCCGTACGTCATGGGCGGCCACCAGGAGCGAGGTCGCCGCGGCGGCACCGAAAACGTCGCGAGCATCGTCGGGTTTGGCCGGGCCGCTGAACTGGCCATGGCCCATCTGGACGAGGAAAACACCCGCGTTCGCGCGTTACGGGACCATTTGGAAAACACCATTCTCAGCACCATTTCCAACACGATCCGAAACGGAGCCCGGGATCCACGTTTGCCCAACACCTCCAATATCGCCTTCGACTTTGTGGAAGCGGAGGCGGTGCTAATGCTGTTCGATCAACTGGGCATCTGCGTATCGAGCGGATCGGCCTGCACTACCGGCTCGCTGGATCCGTCGCACGTATTGACAGCGATGGGTGTCAATCCGATGCGCGCCCGGGGCAGCATCCGCTTCAGCCTGGGACGGTACAACACCGACGAGGAGGTGGATTATCTTCTGAAACACCTGCCGGGCATTATTTCCAAACTGCGCGCCATCTCGCCGCTAAACCCAGGTCACACGGACAACCCGGAGTACCACGTTGAGGCGGCCCGGATTAAGCGCGAAAAAGAGATGATAAATTGAAAACATGAAAAATCGCATGGGAACATTTTACACGAATTGCAAAGTGGAAAACCACGTTGACCGCAAGAAGTCGGTGGAAATCCCGAAGCTGCTGGTTGACACCGGCAGCGAATTCACCTGGGTGCTGGCCGGCACGCTTAAAAAGGCCGGCATCACGAAGGAAAAAAAAGATTATACGTTCGTCATGGCCAACGGCCAGCAGATCACGCGCACGATTGGTTTTGCCATCATCCATGTCGGTGCTGCCGTGACCATTGACGAAGTCGTGTTTGCCCAGCCGGGAGATTTGGAGCTGCTCGGCGCGCGTTCGCTCGAAGGTTTGAATTTGCGCGTCGATTCGCGCGCGAAAAAACTAGTGGCGGGCGGGCCGATTCTGGCGGCGGCGCAGCAGGTTGTGAAGGCCGGGATGGACTCCAAGGGTTCAATCACCACGCACGGGCGTATTGGATCGGCGGCGGCAGCTTGTCCTTGTGCCCGAGTGTCCGCGCGGCGTGCGCGGGCCAGTAAGCATCGCGCAAGAAT
>JADGRT010000197.1 GCA_017880715.1 Verrucomicrobiia bacterium
GGTATTGCTTGGTTATATCCGGGGATTCAGCGCTGGTGGCGGAGTGATTTCCTGAGGCTTGCCCGGCAAGTCCCCGGTGGGGACCGCCGAACGGAACATGGTTCGGCGTTGGCAAAGGGTTGAGATTCCGCCATAGTCGCTTGGCGTGACGGGATCGTGGTTTAGGCGCACCCTGGATCCGCGGTCACCGCCGAAATCAATTTTATGGAAGAACAAGTTTTAAGCTTGCTGGGTCGGAAGCATTACGTGCCGTCTAATGTGCCGGAGTTGCTCCGGCAACTGCGCTGGCCGCCCAATCGCCAACAGGAGTTGCAGGGGGTGCTGCGCCCGTTGGAAGATTCGGGACGGATCACGCGGACCAAGGGCAATCGCTATATCCTGTCGCGGGAGGCCGATCTCATACCGGGCCGGATTCAAATCAATCGGCAGGCGAAAGGGTTTTTGCAGCCGGACGATTTGGGGTTGAAGGAGATCATGATTCCCGAGGACGCGACGTCCACGGCGCTCCACGGAGATCGCGTGCTCGTGCGCCGGGATGTCCGGGCGCGCGGGCTGCGTCCCGAACGCGCGGGGCAGGAAACCGGTTCCGTGATCCGCATCTTGGAACGGAAGCGGACGCGCATCGTCGGCACGTTGCAGCGCGGCCGAAAGTTTCTTTACGTGATCCCGGATGACCCGCGCCTGCCGCATGACATTAATGTCCCGCCGCCGCGCGACGCGGGCCGGCCCGCCAACGTCGGCGACAAGGTCGTCGTCGAGTTGCTTGAATGGCCATCGCGGCATACCAATCCGGAAGGCGAAATCATCGAAGTGCTGGGTTCGCCGGACGCGGAGGGCGTGGACATGTTATCGGTGCTGCGCCAATACGATTTGCCCCTGCACTTTCCCAAAAATGTCCTGGCCGAAGCGCGGGCCATCGGGACCCGGGTCGCGCCGCCGGAGCTGGCCGGGCGCGAGGATTGCCGGCCGCATCCGGTCATCACGATCGATCCGGACGACGCGAAAGATTTCGATGACGCGATTTGTTTGCAGCGGGTGGCGCCGGATCAATGGCAGCTCTGGGTTCATATCGCGGACGTGTCGCACTATGTGAAACCAGGCACCGCGCTGGACGTCGAGGCGCGCCAGCGCGGTAATTCGACGTACTTGGTGGATCGCGTGATTCCGATGCTGCCGGAGGCGTTGAGCAACGAATTGTGCTCGTTGAAGCCCGACGTGGATCGCCTGACCAAGTGCGTGGAGTTTCGGTTGGCGCCTGATGGGCGCGTGCTGAGCACGAAGTTTGGTTCGGCGGTGATTCATTCGCAACGGCGCTTTAGCTACCCGGAAGTGTTCGCGATTTTGCAGCGGCCGCCCAACGATGCCATCGAGCGGATGCTGCATGACGCCCACGCGTTGGCGCAGAAGATCCGGCGGTTGCGCTTCAAGGCCGGTTCGCTCGCGCTGGATTTTCCCGAAACCAAGATTCGGCTGGACGAGCGGGGTCGCGTGGTGCGCCTCGAGAAGGTGGCGAACGACGTTTCGCATCAGTTGATCGAAGAATATATGTTGCTGGCCAACGAGGCGGTGGCGACGTGGTTGCTGAGCCATAATCAGCAGACGATTTATCGCGTGCATGAAGCGCCCGACGAACGGCGCTTGCAGGAATATCGCGAGGACGTTCTCAGTCATCACGTGCCGTGTGGCAATTTAAGCAAGCGCCCCGAAGTCTCGAAGCTGCTGCAGAAGCTCGACACGATTCCCATCGGCGCGGCGCTCAAGATCGGTTTTCTCCGCTCGCTCAGGCGGGCGCGTTACGCCGTCGAACCGCTCGGGCATTACGGTCTGGCCAAGGCCAAATACACGCACTTCACGTCGCCGATCCGCCGCTATGCCGACCTGGTGGTGCATCGCGCGCTGTTTCAGAAGAGTCACGGCCCGACGCATTCGCTCAAGGAAACCGCCGGGCACATTTCCGACACGGAACGCAACTCCGCCGACGCCGAGCGCGACAGCAAGGACGTGAAGATGTATGCCTTTCTGAAAGCGCAGCTTCAATCCGCGAAACCGCCGGTCTATCCGGCGCTGGTGATTGACGTGCGCAACTTCGGTTTCTTCGTGGACGTGCCCGGCCTGGCGATGAGCGGGTTGGTTCACTTGTCCAGTGTCACGGACGATTTTTTCGAATTCGACGCGGCGCGCGGCCAGTTGACCGGACGGCGGAATCGGCGCGTGATTCGCCTGGGCGACAATGTGCAGGTGCAGATCGCCAAGGTGGACAGCTTCAAGAAGCAGGTGGATTTCCGCCTGGCGCTCGAGCGCAAGCAAGAACGGGCCGGCCGAGACCGGTCACCCTTTCCGGCGCGCGCTTTCAAACCACACCCGAAGCGCCCACCGATGCCCTGGTAATGTATAATCTATGCAGCGCCGCACCCCAGTCCAAAAGCTTTCGTCACACGCTCGCCAGTCCTGGTTGCGGTCCTTGATTCAGGAATCCGGAAGCGGGCCTGGAAAAGGCGGGGTTGGGCTGCCAAAGTTCGTTTTTCTGGGCCGATTCTGGCTCCTGGCGGTCCTCAGACTGGCTTTTGCTCCCTATCTCCAGGCCCAAAATCAAGTCATCATCATCACCCCTCATAACGAGGCGATCCGCGTCGAGTTTGCCCGCGGCTTCAATCTCTGGCATCGCCAGCGCTATGGCACCGAGGCCACCATCGAATGGCGGGACGTCGGCGGCAGCACCGATGCGCTGCGTTTTGTCCTATCGGAATTTTCCAAAAAACCCGAAGGCATCAACCTCGACTGCTTTTTCGGCGGCGGCCTGGAACCCTTTCTGCTTTTAGCCGACCGCAAGCTGGCTCAAGCCTATCAACCTCCCGCCGCTATCATGGAAGGTATCGTTCAAAATGTGAACGGAACCGAAATCTACGATGCCCAATATCGTTGGTTTGGCGCGGTGGTCTCCAGCTTCGGCATCCTGCAAAATACCCGTGTCCAAGGCCTGGTCGGCCTGCCTCGCGTCAGCCGCTGGGATCAACTGGCCGATCCCGCGCTCTATGGCTGGGTGGGCGCCGGTGATCCCCGTAATAGCGGCACCATGAACACCATGTTCGAAACCTTCCTCCAAGCTTGTGGCTGGGAACGCGGCTGGCAAATCCTGACGGCGATGGGCGGCAATGTCCGAAAATTCGATCGCTTCTCCTCAACCACCGCCAAGGACGTGACCCTCGGCGAAACCGCCTACGCCCTGGCGATCGATTTCTATGGATTCAGCCAAATTGCCGCCGCCGGTAGAACTAATTTGACTTTTGTCCTGCCGGAAGACTTCACCGCCATCAACCCGGATGGCCTCGCGATACTCAAGGGTGCGCCCCACCTGGCCACGGCCCAACGCTTTGTGGATTTTGTCCTGTCCGAGCCGGGCCAGAAACTCTGGTTTCTACCCCGCGGCCACCCGGATGGACCCCAGCAGTTCTCCATCGAACGCATGTCGATTCGCCCCGAACTATACCGCCGCTTTCGTGGCCTCAGCAATATCGAGTATTCGCCTTTCGATTTGAAACAGACCTTTCATTACAATGGCGATCTGGCGCGCGAGCGGCGGGACGTTGTCGCGGCGTTGGTGGGAACCCTGCTGGTGGATACGCACGCTGAACTAAAACACGCCTGGCAGGCCATCATTCGCCGGGGGGTCACGCCGCCCGAACTGGCCCGCCTGGGCCGCGCGCCGGTGACCGAAGCCGAAGCCCTGGATCTGGCCCGTGGCCTTTGGAAAGATCCCGCTGGCCGCAACCAGAAAAAAATCGAGTGGCAAACCTGGGCTCAACAAAAATACCGCGATTGCGCCCTCACCCCCACCCCAAGTCCCGCCACAACCTTCTAACCCCGAAATTCCAACTCCTAACTCCTAACTTCCAACTTTTCTCCCCGCCATGCTTGTCCAGATTGATCATATCACCAAAAAATTCGGCGACACGGTTGTCTTGAAAGATATTTGCCTGCGAATAGAAGATCAGGAACTGTTTTTTTTGCTCGGTCCATCCGGCTGCGGCAAGACGACCCTGCTCCGGTTGCTGGCCGGGTTTTATGCGGCCGATTCAGGTCAGGTTTTCTTCGGCGACCGTCCCATGAACGGTGTCCCGCCTCACCAGCGCAACACCGGAATGGTATTTCAAAATTACGCCCTCTGGCCGCACATGACGGTTGCCGCCAACGTGGTTTATGGCCTGGATGTCCGGTCCGTGCCCGCTGCGGAAAAAGCCAAACGGGTCCAGGAAGCGCTGGAAATCGTGCAGATGACGAACTACGCCGACCGCCTGCCCAATCAGTTGTCTGGCGGACAACAACAGCGCATCGCCCTGGCGCGCGCGCTGGTCATCAAACCCGATGTCCTGCTGCTCGACGAACCGCTGTCCAACCTGGACGCCAAACTTCGGCTCGAAATGCGCGAGGAAATCCGCCGCATCCATGAGCAAACCAAAATCACCGCGATCTATGTGACGCACGATCAGAAGGAATCCCTGTCGCTGGCTGATCGTATGGCCGTTTTACGCAGCGGAACGATCGAACAGATGGGCGATCCGCGAACCGTCTATCGCGCTCCGGTCAACCGTTTCGTGGCTGACTTTATCGGAGAAACCAACTGGCTGCCCGGGCAAGTGATTTCAAATCAGGCTGATGCCCTGGTCCTGAAAACGGACGCGGGCGAATGGCACGCCACCGCTAAACCAGGATTCACGGACGGGCAAGAGGTCTGGGTGGGCTTCCGTCCGGAAGCCGTGCAGTTGGAAGCCGGCGCCACGAACACCTTCGAGACCCGGATCGCCCATGTCAGTTACTTGGGCGAGATAGAGGAATACCAACTCGAGATGGCCAACGGCACCCGCCTCAAAGCATTCGAACAGAATCCCCTGGAAATCCGGCGCGTCGGTCAATTGCTCCGCGTGCACATCCTGCCGCAAAACCTGTTAGTCTATCCCGCCAACGGTTTGTTGGGAATGGGCCGCGAGCAGCGATAGACAAAGGCTGGCGGGA
Organism: Verrucomicrobiia bacterium; assembly: GCA_017880715.1. Lineage (GTDB taxonomy): Bacteria > Verrucomicrobiota > Verrucomicrobiia > Limisphaerales > UBA1319 > JADGRT01. The sequence goes on from JADGRT010000197.1 coordinate 5,011, forward strand.
TGTTTCGCCAGACCACCCGGCTTCGCTCCACCTGTTGAAAGTGCTCCTTTAACAAATTGCGAAACCGGCCGGCGCTGGGAAGACAGCAACCGTGCAGATAGGCGAACGTGGCAAAGCAGCCATCCGGGGCCAGGGAATCGATGATTTCCCGAAAAATGCGGTCATGCACTGGCCGCGGCAGGATCGTCCACGGCAATCCGCTGATGACGATGTCCGCCCGTTTTGACCGGCTGCGCGCCACGTAATGGTGCAGGTTTTCCGCTGAATCATGGTGAAATGCCACCCCGGGAAACTGCTGCCGCAACCGTTTGGCTGAAACCTTGTCCAGTTCCAACGCCACAAACTCGGTTTGCCGGCCGAGACGCTCCAGGATCACCTTGGTGAACGCCCCCGTGCCGGGTCCCAGTTCGATCACGAGCTTCGCCCGCTTCAGTTCCATCCCCTCCACCATGGCCAGGGCCAGGGCCCGCGAACTGGGCGTGATGGCGCCGACTACCTGTGGTTTCCGAAGAAAGGCGCCCAAAAATGCCAGCCGCTCGGCCACTTGGGAAGTCACGGCCGATGGACGCTTGCTCGCGCGCGCCAGGATTGCTTCGGCGGAATGCCGCCGGGATGCCGTCAGCGTATGATTCATAGGCCGGCACCCGCTTGGATCCCGGACTGGAACCGCCGACTCCGGCGCCGGTTCATCCTGCTAATATGACAGTATGTGTTTATGAGAAGTAAATCATAACCATCTGGCCCATCCCTGCAAGCCAATCCCGCAGTTTTAGAATCCTTAAGAAAATTCTAGCTTTTAGAGAATAAACTCGCGATTATCTCGTCTCATCAATGGCACATGTCCGCCCCCATGCGGTTTTCTTTGGTGGAAAACCGCGAGAGCGGACCAAGCGAATTAAATTGTATGAAAAACACTAGTTTCCAATCGGACGTTTCACGACGTCAGTTTCTTAAGAGTTCCACGGTCGTTGCGGCCTCGGCCGCGGCCGCGATGAGCTTCCCCTCGATTCTCCATGCGCAATCGAAACAGGCGTTCAATGCGGCTATTATCGGCGTGGGCGGCCGTGGCAGCGGTGCTGGCGGCGATTTTCTCAACGCTGCCAAGATTGCCGGCGTTGAGGCAAAAATCGTGGCCGTGGCGGACGCTTTCCCGGAAAACGCCAATTCTGCCGTAAAAA
>JADGRT010000198.1 GCA_017880715.1 Verrucomicrobiia bacterium
GAGAAGCAGCGTGCCATCGAGGACTACACGGCACTGATCGGGCTCCCCGGCGCCCCGGTCGAGTTGGTCGCAGAGGCGCTCGTCAATCGCGGCTTCGCCCACGGCCAAGCGGGTGAGACGCAGCGTGAGATCGACGACTACACGACGGTGATCGAGATCTTCGGCGCGCCGGTCGAGCAGGTCGCCAGGGCATTCTATTCACGCGGCGTCACCTTTTTCCAAGAGGGCCGGAAACAAGAGTCTCTATCGGACTTTGAAGCATTGATCCATCTCCCGGATGGTCCTGCGGAAAGAGTAGTGGATGCGTATATAGCCCTCTCAGAACTCCACTTTAGCGAGGGGAAATGGAGTGAAGGCTTCCAGACGCTCGAAGCGGGATTGGCATGTGGCGCGAAGGTGAAACCTCCGTATCATGAAACGGCGACCGATTTGATCGGCGTGGTCTTCTCGGCAGGGCTGAGCCCCGAGGGCCGACGCGTCAAGGTGACCGACCTCCTCGGCATCTACAACAAACATCAGGCTCTGCCCGTGTTGGGCGAAGCCATCGTTCAACACATCGGCAGTGTCTTTTGCGCCGGGGAACCCTTCCCGTCATCCGACAACCTTGAGGGCTGGGCGTCGGCCTGGGAGCAAGCGGCTGAAAGTGCGGGTGATTTTCGCCTTTCCGTCCGACTGCTTCGAACGGGCATCGACTTTGTCAAAGCTGCTGGCAAGGATCCGGGCATCCTGCTCGATCTGACGTCCACCGAAAGGGCGATTCTGGAACAGGCACTCGGGCTTGCTCGAAAGGAGCAGGCGAAATCGATGTGAAGAGCGCAAACGACACATCTCCTGCGGCACGGCGATTGGGAATACGGAGGCACGGGTGGTGCTCCACCCCATAATTCGCGGTTCTTCGGCCCCGGAAGGGCGATCGAATTACTCTTTGCCGAAGGTGGACCCAATACCATTTGAAATGGGCCATGAACGGAGTATAATCGTCGAAATAACCAGCCCATGATCAAAGCCGCGCCACAAAAACAAATCCCCATGAAGCATGGGGGAACCTCAAAACCTGGAAAGGCCAATTCATGACGATATGCCGCTGTCTCCTGCTAACCTTGGTCATCGCGCATTTGCAGGCCGAAGAGGTGGCCCCGTTGAAGCCCGGCGACCGGTTCGACTACTCCAAATACGCCTTCCAGCCCGAGTCGTGGAAAAAACGAGGCCTCAGCCTTCACCTGACCCCCTGGACAGGAACGAACGTTATTTTCCTGACCACGGACGACACCCTGAATCCGGGCTTGATGGGGATCTGGGTTTCGCGCCTCGACGCCGGCTGGCAATTGTATGCCGACCTGACCGGCCGGAGGCCCAGTCCCTTGCGTCAATTCGAGGGCAAAGTCACCATCGCGGCCGTGCCTGGCTACGATCTGACCTGCGGGGCGGGCTGTGGTTACGTCGGTAATACGGGCATTGAGCTGGCGATGTTTTACGACCACAATTACCCCGAGCTCAAAACTCATCCCCAAGCGATGCCGCATTACGTGTTTTACGAAATGGGGCGGAATTACTATACCTTCGGCGACCGCCATTCCTGCTTCATCACCGGCTTCGCGGTTTTCATGCGCTACGTCTGCATGGACGCCCTGAAATGCGAGGATACGGACGCTCAGACGCGGAAGGTGATTGAGGGGGTCGAACCGCGGTTGTCCGCGAGCGGGCTGACCTTCCTCGAACTGTTCACCACCAGCACCGGGGTGGGTGAGAAGGTCAGCCGCATCAAGGACGGGAGCGGGAAGGTGATGGAACCGTCCGACCAGCCAGTGCGTTACGCCGCCGCCATGCTGCGGTTGCGCCGCGAGAACGGCGGCGATGCCTGGGTGAAGCGGTTTTTCCACGAGCTGGCCGCCGCTCCGCCATTCAACCCTGGCACTCAAGCGGGGGCGCTGAACCAGGGCTGGTACTGGCTGTTATGTTCCAGTGTGGCGGCGCAAAAGGATCTCAGCTCAGTGTTTGCCGGAGAGTGGCGGCTGCCGCTTGCGGACGACGCCCAGGCGGCGTTGGGAAGGATCGACTGGAAAAGGACGGGCCTAACGCTGAAGGAGGTCACGGAGACTGTGACTCCCCGATGGAAAGGGTTGGAGACTGCTCCGCAGACCCGATGAAGCTTTTCCCCACCACCACCCTTTTCGGCGAACCGCACTCACCAAAGTCACTATGAAACGACGCGTCCTCCTCCTGCTTGGCCTGCTCGCCGCCCTGCGGCTGCCCGTTGGCGACCTGGGGTGGACCTGTGCTTTGGCCGCCGATGTGCAGCCGGCGGGCAGGGATTCGGCTGCGATCAGTGCTGCCATCCAGCGATGCCAAGCGGGCGACATCCTCCGCCTGCCGGCGGACACCTACTCACTGTCTGAGTCGATCCGGATGAAGTCGGGAGTCAGGCTCGTCGGCGCCGGACAGGGCAAGACCATCCTCAACTACTCCGGGGACAAGCCCGCACCGTTCGTCAGCGTGGCCGACTGCGAAGACGTGGAGATTGCCCACCTGACGCTCGATGGCCAGGACAACCCGCTGGTCCGGGACGGGATGACCGGCGGCAATTCGCGCCGGTTGTTTATCCACCATGTAACCTTCTGTAACTTGGGCCAGGGTAGCTCGTCTTTTTCCCATGGCATAATCTTTTCCGGTCATAACCCCACCCTGGCGCGAGGCGTCACCGACAGCACCATCAGCGATTGCCGCTTCGAACGTATCGGGCTGACAGCCAAGTATGGAGGCGCCATCCGGATGGCCTGGGGAAGTGTGCGCAACCAGGTGGAGCGAAATGTTATCCGCGACACGGGCCGTGGCGGCATCTTTGGCGACCACTCCGCGGAACTGATCATCCGCCACAACCAGGTGTCGGGTTCCGGCGGCGAAGGTCTGGGCATCGAGATTTGGGGTGGTTGCCCCAGGTCGCTGATTGAAGACAACCTGGTTGACCACTGGATCAGTGTGGACCAGGGCAACCAATCAGCGGTGCGCCGGAATGTAGTGGGAACCGACGACGGAACCCTCAAGGGTTATGGCATTGAAATTATCGCCAGCGACGTCGTGGTTACCGACAATGTCGTCAAGCGGGGGGCGTCCATTGGCCTGTCGGTTTCCAACCAACCCAGGAAGAACAATGTCTTCTGGGGTTACAACACCATTCGGGACTGCGTCCAATGGGGTGCGCAGCTTCAAGGCGAAACCGGCGGCATCGCCCAGCACTACTTTTATCGGTGCAGTTTTGAGAAGACCATCCGGGGAGACGCGCGCGCGCGGTATCCCCAAGACAGCGGCCATGGATTCCGGTTCAATGGTTCCAGCCGCGAATTGGTCTTCGAAGAGTGTGCCTTCCGCGATAATGGTGGCTTTGGTGTTCAGGTTGGCGGTCCCGGGGTGGATTCCATTTCCTTCCTGAGCTGCGTGTTCACGAACAACCGCCAAGGGTTGATCACCGGGCTCACTCCAGAAATGACGACAGAGTTCAAGGCGTGCCAGTGGGTGGGCCAAGCCGGTCCATTGCCCGCGACCAAGCAATTCCTCGGACCCGCGCCCGTGGCTGATTTCGGAATGCCGCCCGTCGTTCAAGCCGGAGCCGCAGCGCAATTTGAGTGCAAGTCGAAGACGGAAAAGGGTGCTATTGCGCAGCGCCTGTGGGATTTCGGGCATGGCATTCCCGAGGTCGTGGCCGATCCCAAGCACACCTTCGATCGGCCCGGCAAATACCGGGTAACGCTGATTGTCTGGGATGCCGCCGGGCGCGGTGCGCGCTTAGAGAAAGTGCTGGCGGTCGTGCCTGGCACACAACCATAAGATAACCTGAACCCGTAACCGCAAAAAGCACCACTCTTTCTTCGGCCATTGACAAAATACTCGGGATACTTGCGCGAGGAATACGCGTTGGATGCGTTAGTCGAATAGGCCGCGGTGCCCGACGATCCCACCCGTGAAGTTCCCAACCCGGCCTGGGCCACTGTGGATGCTCAACTCCGCCAAGCCGTGAAGGAAGAGCCGGTGGTCAAACTGGCCCCGGAACGAAAACACCTCACCCATCTGATCAAGATGGTGGCCTAGTCAGGAGCTGTGGAATCAGACTTGTCTTTTCCAGGTTGACATTAACTTCCGACTGTTCCAGCCTTGCAAAATAAGTGTGGCGATTGTGGTTACGCCTCGATTGTTCGGCCAGGCTTTTCAACTCGAGAGAACTGTGTTTTGGCAGGAAGGACATACGTTATGGAATTGAGTTTCTATTTGAAAAATCCGAAAAATAGACTGGATAGATATGGCCGGGGTGGGCCTGGCTTCACTTTAATTGAATTATTAGTGGTTATCGCCATTATCGGAATTTTGGCGTCCCTGTTGCTCCCGGTTCTGGGCCAAGCGAAAGATCGGGCGAGACGCAGCCAATGTCTGAACAATTTGAGACAGGTGACCATACTTCTGAATATGTATGCCGAAAGCAATAACCAGCGCTTTCCCAAGATGGCGGCTGGCCACTGGGCTTGGGATGTTCCGACGGATGTGGCTGACAAGATGGCAAACGGAAGTTCCTGGAAAGTTTTTTACTGTGCCGGCTGTGGATTTTCAGAATCTGATTTCTTGGCTCAATGGAATGAATTTGTAAGTGATCCGCCTGAGACCAACGATTTTAGAGTGGTCGGTTATGCGATGACCTTTCCAGGAACGGCTTCGCTTCTGGAATCAAACCAGAATCCGAGTCTTATGCCCAGTCTGGCGGTCGGCGGAACGTCGAGTCGCGTTTTGGTTGCCGACGCAACCATTTCCCAACCCATGCAGGCAAACGTGGTTGATCGCTCGGCAAATACCTATAAAGGAATTCGTGGAGCATACCCGAAATTACATCGAACCGCTCATCTCAACGGTCGGCTTCCGGCAGGGGGGAATCTTGGGATGTTGGATGGACATGCGGAATGGCGTAAATTCAACAATATGATTCCTCGCACTGACGCCAACTGGGCGGGGGGGCCTGTTTTTTGGTGGTAGTGAAAGGGTAAGTTCTGGGTAGTTGCCAGATGCTCGAACCATGGGGCTGATTTCTTCATCCCAACGTTGGATATGGGGACGTACGGGTCAGTTCTTGATATTCACACATGGATTCCAGGTCCATGCCTGCCTAACATGGTTTTTGCTATAGCGCCCGCAACGCTACAGGTGAAGCATTGACACTCGAATCTGAATTAGCCCGTGAGGTTTTACCACCCGACTTGTCTAACCAAGGATAAGAATTGTCGCGACCAAACGAAGACCTAATATTCAACCCTAATTATGCCACGTTGCCCTTGCCAACATTGCGGACAGCAAATCGAATACCCGGACGAACTTGCCGGCACCACCGTCGATTGCCCCACCTGCACCCGCCAGACCAGATTGAGCACCGGCGCCAGGCCGACCATCAAAGTTCCCGTTTTCAATCCGACCCGTCCTTGGGCGCGCGAACAACGCCCTTCGCCAGTGACCGCCCTGGCCGGCCGCATCATCGACAACATCGAAAAGGTCCTCATTGGTAAACGTGAACCGATTCAGTTCACCCTGGTGGCTCTCTTGTCGGAGGGGCACGTTCTGCTTGAAGACGTTCCTGGAGTCGCCAAGACGATGCTGGCCCGGGCATTGGCCCAGAGCATTGACTGTTCGTTCAAACGTATCCAGTGCACCCCTGATCTGCTGCCCAACGACATCACCGGCGCCTCGATCTTCAATCCCCAAAGCACCAATTTCGAATTCCGTCCGGGCCCGTTGTTTGCCCACGTCGTCCTGGCCGACGAGATCAACCGCGCCACGCCGCGCACGCAATCCGCCTTGTTGGAAGCCATGGCAGAACGGCAAGTCAGTGCCGACGGAAAGGTCTATCCCCTGGAAGCGCCTTTCTTCCTCATGGCCACGCAAAATCCCATCGACCACGAGGGAACGTTTCCCTTGCCCGAAGCGCAGCTGGATCGGTTCCTCCTGCGCCTCAGCTTAGGCTATCCACAGTTGGCCGAGGAACTGAGCCTGTTGCAGCGGGTTCAACTCAGCCATCCCATCGATGATCTGAAAGCGGTGGCAACGCCCGCTGAACTGCTGGAAGCCCAAGCGGCCATTCGCCGCACAACGGTTGATCCGAAAGTAATGGAGTATTTGGTGCGCATCGTCCAAGCGACCCGGGAACA
>JADGRT010000199.1 GCA_017880715.1 Verrucomicrobiia bacterium
GGATCACGCGGATAAACGCTGATAAACACGGATAAGAGGGCTCACAAATCCCATTTTATCCGCGTTAATCCGCGTAATCCGCGGTCGAAATTTCAAATACCTTTGGCTAATTTTTACAGGAAGCTTAGGTCACCCCATCCCGGCATGCGCAGACGCAGCCGGACCATTTACCTCTTCACACCCTTGCCATTCCATCTTTAATCTCCTATCCTCTGTCTCATGCGCTTCATACTGGTTTGCTCTCTTTTACTGGCTTCGACGCTGGCCGCCACCGCCGCCGGCCGCCGGCCCACCAACGCCATCGAGATCCCCCACACTCAATTCGTCCTCCCCAACGGTCTTACGCTGATTGTGCACGAGGACCACAAGGCGCCAATCGTGGCCGTGAACATCTGGTATCACGTCGGCTCCAAGAACGAAAAGACCGGCAAAACCGGCTTCGCCCACCTCTTTGAACACCTCATGTTCAACGGCAGCGAAAATTTTGACGACGACTATTTCAAGGCGATGGAAAAGGTGGGCGCGACCGATCTCAATGGCACCACCAGCGAAGACCGGACTAATTACTTCGAAAACGCCCCCAAGGACGCGCTCGATTTCCTGCTCTGGATGGAATCGGACCGCATGGGCCATCTGTCCGGCGCCATCTCGCAGGCCAAACTCGACGAGCAGCGCGGCGTGGTGCAAAACGAAAAACGCCAGGGCGAAAACCAGCCGTACGCCATCGCCTACGAGTTGATCACCAAAAACACCTGGCCCGCCGGGCATCCCTACTCGTGGCCGGTGATCGGTTCCATGGAGGATTTAAACGCCGCCACGCTCGATGATGTGAAAGAGTGGTTCCGGAAGTATTACGGCCCGGCCAACGCCACCCTCGTCGTGGCCGGCGACGTCAATCCCCAGGAAGTGCTCGAAAAAGTGAAAACGTATTTCGGCGACATCCCGTCAGGTCCACCCGTCGCCAAACACCAGGCCTTCGCCGTCAAACGCACCGGCACTCACCGCATGACGGCGCAGGACCGCGTTCCACAATCCCGCCTTTACATGGTCTGGAACGTTCCCCAATACGGCACCCCCGAGGGCAACTACCTCAACCTCGTCAGCGATGTGCTCGCCAGCGGTAAATCCTCCCGCCTGTACAAGCGCCTCGTCTATCAGGACCAGATCGCCACCGACGTGAGCGCGTCGATGGACCTGAGCGAAATCGCCGGCCAGTTCTGGATCGTCGCCACCGCTAAACCCGGCGGGGACCTGGCCAAGGTTGAAAAGGCCATCCAGGAGGAAATGGCCCGCTTTCTCAAAAGCGGCCCCACGAAGGATGAACTGGTCCGCGCTCAAACCCAGTTCGAGGCGGGATTCATCCGCGGCAGCGAACGCATTGGCGGCTTCGGCGGCAAATCCGACACTCTCGCCCATAATTTTGTCTTTACCGGCAACGCGGATTACTTCCAAACCACGCTCCAGGAAACCCGCGAGGCCACGCCGAAGAACCTCCTCGACGCCGCGCGGACCTGGCTCTCGGACGGTGTCTTCCTGCTCGAAATCCACCCGTTTGGCAACTATACCACCAACGTCAGCAGCGTGGATCGCTCCAAGCTGCCCGTGCCGGCGATCAAGCCCGAGGTCCGATTCCCCGCCATCCAGCGCACCAACCTGGCCAACGGACTTAAGCTTGTCTTTGCCGAACGCCACGCCATCCCGGTTGTGAATTTCAACCTGCTGCTCGACGCTGGTTATGCCGCCGACCAATTCGCCGCGCCCGGCACGGCCAAGCTCGCCATGGACATGCTCGATGAAGGCACCAAAACCCGCACCGCTCTACAAATCAGCGATGAGTTGGAGCGGCTGGGCGCCAATCTCGGCGCGGGGTGCAACCTCGACACCGCGATGGTATCGCTCTCGGCGTTGAAGAAGAATCTGGATGCTTCGCTGCAACTGTACGCGGACGTCATCCTGAATCCATCATTCCCGGAGGCCGAATTCCAGCGTCTCCAAAAGCAGCGTCTCGCCGGCATCCAGCGCGAAAAGACCGAGCCAATGAGCATGGCGCTGCGCGTTTTTCCCCAGCTCCTCTACGGCCGCGAACACGCCTACGGCAATCCATTTACCGGTTCCGGCACCGAGGCTAGCGTTGCTAAAATCACCGACGCCGACTTGAAGAAATTCCACGAAACCTGGTTCAAGCCGGACCATGCCACGCTGGTGGTTGTGGGCGACACCACATTCGCCGAGCTGCTACCCAAACTGGAAAAACTCTTCCAGGCCTGGAAACCCGGACCGGTGCCCAAGAAGAACATCGCTCCGGTCGCTCACCGCGCCAAAACCGCCGTCTACCTCATCGACCGCCCCGGCTCCCAACAGTCGGTCATTTACGCCGGCCATGTCGCGCCGCCGAAAAGCAATCCCGATGAAATCGCCATCGAAACCATGAACAACATTTTGGGAGGCACTTTCACGTCGCGCGTGAATATGAATCTGCGCGAAGACAAACATTGGAGTTATGGCGCCCGGACCTCGCTGGTGGATGCCCGCGGCCAGCGCCCGTTCTTCGCCTCCGCGCCGGTGCAAGGCGATAAAACCAAGGAAGCCATGCTTGAATTGGCCAAGGAATTTCGCGGCATCACCGAAAACCAGCCGCCCACCGACCTTGAACTCGCCAAGTCCATCACCAATCAGACGCTGAAACTCCCCGGCACCTGGGAAACCATGGGCCGCGTCGGCGACGCCCTGGCGGAAATCGTCCGCTTCGGCCTGCCGGACGACTATTTCCTTACCTATCCGGACAAAGTCCAGGCGCTCACCCAAGCCGACCTGGCCAAGGCGGCCAAGACGGTCGTCCATCCGGACAACCTCATCTGGGTGGTGGTTGGCGACCGCGCCAAAATCGAGTCCAGCATCCGCGAATTGAATTTCGGCGACCTGCAGATCATCGATGCCGACGGCCATCCGGCCGGGAAGTAGGTTCAATAAGGAAAGAGGTTCGCCTAGCGGCGAACAGCCGTTGGCAACGCTGAGGCATGGGTGGTATTTTTCTGTCCATGAGCTTGCCTGATGAATTTTCCACGTAGGTCGCCGATCGGTTGGATGTAGAAAGCGGCGGTTGCCCAATTCGTTTGGCTTTCCACAGAACTTCAAGTAGGATTCGACGCATATGAATGCTGCGCCCTTGTTGGCCAGGGTGGCCGAAGCCTTGTCGAAATGTAGATTGGAAGCTGTGTTAATTGGGAATGCGGCGGCCGCGCTGCACGGCGCTCCAGTGACCACCCTCGACTTCGATTTTCTATTCCGTAAAACTCCCGCCAATCTAAAAAAACTCAAAGCTTTTGGAAACTCGTTGGACGCCATTATTTTGCGCCCGTATTATCCAACGTCAGGCCTGTATCGGGTGGTGAATGACGATCTGGGGCTGCAAGTGGATTTTATGTCGGCCATTCATGGGATTCGTTCGCTGGCCAGCCTTCGTTCTCGTGCTGAATCCCTTGACTTGGGTGGTTGCAGTTTACTGGTAGCCAGCCTTGAAGATGTGATTGCCAGCAAGAAAGCGGCCGGACGAGCGCGGGACTTGGCGGTTTTGGAACTGCTGGAAAAAACCTGGCATGAAAAAACGAGGCTCCATAGATAAGCGGCTATTAGCGTTGAAAAAGGAAAGCGACCGGGCCGTGCGTGATCAAATTCGACGGCTTTTAGTCCTGCCCATGAATCGGCGCACCCATTTCCTCCGGGTACGCCGTCCGGGCGGAGGCGCGCATCTGTAGAGTTTGCTTCGGCAAATCTCGTAAAAATATCTCGCAGGTTTTTAACCGCGGATCACGCCGATAAACGCGACAGCAGGAGCAGCGTCTGGCCTGATTCCTCCGCTACCGTTTCGCTTGCTGATTTCGGATTGCTCGGTAAATCCGCAACCGGCCGTATTCGATCTGTCCGCCCAACGCCTCAAGCGATTCCCCCAGGTTCGCGAAACCGTTTTTGGCAAACCAAGGCGCCACTTTCTCCAATTCTTCCGCGCTGAAAAAACGGTCCAGTTCCAGGCGTTCGCCAGCCTCGATGGCGCCCGCCAGGTGGCCGTAGATGGTTCCCGGCACAAAACCCCGTTGCCGGGCAATTTCCTTCACCGATTGTCCCGCGCGAAACCGTCGCATTGTCTCCCGCATCGAGTCGTTCACACCCGACGAACGCGCCGGGGTCACGACCGACCAATCCTCGGCAAACACCTGGCGCGGATTCGTGCGCAGATGCCCGGCAATGGCGTCCAGAAACACCGCGCCAAACTCGCGGAGTTTGTTCTCCCCCACCCCGCTGATGCGCGCAAAACCGCTCTCGTCCTGGGGATAATTCCTCGCCATTTGCCGCAGCGACACGTCGGAAAAAATGATATACGGCGGCACGCCCCGCTCGTCGGCCAATTGCTTGCGCAACTGGCGCAACTGCTCGAACAACACCTCGTCACAGGTGATCTCGCCGGCGCGGTGGAATTTGGCCTCGGGCAGGGCCATGGGTTGGGTCAGCGTGATCGACTGCCGCTGCTTCAAAACGGCCATGCCTTCAGGCGTCAACTCCAGCACGCTGAATTTCTCGGCCGTCTGCCGCAAATAACCCAGCCGGACCAACTCGCGGCCGATCACCGCCCATTCGGACCGGTGGTGTTGCTTGCCAATCCCGTAGGTGGACAACTGCTCATGTCCCCACCGCCGAATCTTCTCGGTGTCGGCGCCGGTGAGCACTTCGACAATATGATTCAATCCCACCCCAAAACCGCATCGCTCGCGGACGCGATAAACGCAGGAGAGAAATTTCTGCGCCTCGACGGTGCCGTCGTAGGTGGCACGGGGCGCCAGGCAATTGTCGCATCCGCCGCAATGGGTTTCGGGATACGTTTCGCCAAAGTAATCGAGCAACGCGGCCCGCCGGCATTCGGAGATTTCGGCGTAATGCACCATCTGCTGCAATTGCTCGCGGGCAATCTGTTGCTCGCGCGGATCCGGTTTTTCGTTGATGAACTGTTGGTGCTTGACCACGTCCCCCGCGCTAAACAGGAGCACGCATTCACTGGGCAAGCCGTCCCGGCCCGCGCGACCGGTTTCCTGATAGTAGCTCTCGACATTCTTGGGCAAATCGCAGTGCATGACAAAACGGACATTGGACTTGTTGATCCCCATGCCGAAGGCAATGGTCGCGCACATCACCCGCACCTCGTCGCGCAGGAAAAGCTCCTGGTTACGGCTGCGTTCCCCGGTCGTCAGCCCGGCATGATACGGCAGCGCCTTCACCCCCGCCTCCGCCAACCGCCCCGCCATGCTTTCCGTCGTCTTGCGCGCCTGGCAATAAACGATGCCGCTGTCGCGCGGATGCGCGCGCACGTAAGCCAGCACCTGCTCGGCGGCCTTGGCCTTCGGCAGCACGCGATAGGTTAGATTCGGCCGGTTGAAACTGGCGACATAGAAACCGGGTGAACGCAGGTGAAGCTGTTTGAGAATATCCTGGCGAACGCGTTCGGTGGCCGTCGCGGTCAGCGCCATGAATGGCACTTGAGGAAACACCTCCCGCAATCGGACAAGCTGCCGGTATTCGGGCCGGAAATCGTGTCCCCATTCGCTGATGCAATGCGCTTCGTCGATGGCGAACAAGTTCACCTGCCACCCCTGCAAATCCGCCAGGCATCCGTCGAGCATCAGGCGTTCCGGCGCCAAATAAAGCAGGCGGTATTGGCCCTGGTGCAAACCCCGCAGCCGCGCGCGGGCTTCCGTCGTGTTCAACGATGAATTTAAAAAGGTCGCGGCCACGCCGCTGGCTTGCAGCGCGTCCACCTGGTCTTTCATCAGGGCGATCAGCGGCGACACCACCACCGTGAGACCGGGCCGGGCCAGGGCCGGCAATTGATAACAAAGCGATTTGCCGCCGCCGGTGGGCAGCAGGGCTAAAACATCGCGGCCGGCCAGGGCATCACGGATGATCTGCTCCTGCAGCGGACGGAAGGAAGCAAAGCCGAAATGCTGTTTTAGCAGCGCCAATAGATTGGGCACATCCTGTTTCATAACTCTCGAATAGCCCCGGCATCATGCCGGAAAACGACCCGGGGTGGCAACTGTTTTGCCACCCTATACCTGACGTCACCCGAATCCTTGGCAAAGCGGCGGCACAAAGGTTGCAGCGGGTTGGGTGTCCAG
>JADGRT010000200.1 GCA_017880715.1 Verrucomicrobiia bacterium
CGGCGTCATACTCCTCAATTCCTGATTCGATGACCGAGAAGCATTCGTCCGCCGATTGCGGCGGCTGCGTATTTGAAGGTGGCGAGCGATTTTGGCGGAACCCGCGCCGCGGAAAAGGCGATGTTGCTGGCGGCGGGAGCCTTGTTTTCGGAGAATCGCTATGCCGATGCCCAGACGCAGTTTGAAAAGTTCTTGCGTGAATACAACGACAGCGCTCTGGCCCCGACCGCTGCCTTGGGCGTCGCGGCTTGTCTGGAATCCTTGGATAAGCTGGAGGAGGCGTTGAAGGCGTATCAGGGCGTCATCACCCGTTATCCGGAACAAGCCGGCAAGGCCAGGCTGGCGGCGGCGCGGCTGTACGAAGCGAAGAACCAGCCGGCCGAGGCCCTCAAGCTTTATGATGCGCTGATCCAGCCGCCCGCGACGTCGGTCTGGGCTGGGGAAGCCCGGGAGCTGAAAGAGGCGCTGCTGCGGAAATACCCGCAATTGGTCGTCACTAACGCCGCCCAGCCGGCAGTTTCCGCACCGTTTAGAACCACCCCGGCGCCGGCCCCCGGCGCGGCGGTTAAAACCGGCGCCCCGAGCGTGTCCAAGCCGGTTGCCGCCAAACCCGCCACCAACGCCACGAAGCCTAAATGAAAGTCACCATTATCGGTACCGGGTATGTCGGTTTGGTCACCGGCACCTGTTTTGCCGAGGTTGGCCATCAGGTTATTTGTGTCGATTGCGCGGCGGACAAGATCAAGCTGCTGCAAGCGGGCGGCATCCCGATTTACGAGCCCGGGCTGGAGGAATTGGTAAAAAAGAACACCGCCGCCGGGCGGTTGCGCTTCACGACCAGCACGAAAGAGGGCGTGGAAAAATCCGATGTCGTTTTCATCGCGGTGCCCACGCCGCCACTGCCCGATGGCTCCGTCGATTTAAGCTTCATCGAGGGCGTGGCCAGGGAAATTGCGGCCTCGTTGACGCGCTATAAAATTGTGGTCGATAAGAGCACCGTGCCGGTCAAAACCGGAGAAAAGGTGGCCGAAACCATCAAGCGCTACTCCAAATCGCGCGTGGAATTCGACGTGGTCAGCAATCCCGAGTTTTTACGCGAGGGTTTTGCGGTGGAAGATTTTCTGCATCCGGATCGCGTGGTCATCGGGTCGCGGTCGCAACGTCCGGTGCAGGCCATGAAGGAGCTTTATGCGCCGTTCCACGCGCCGATCATTGTCACCGACATCAATTCGGCGGAGTTGATCAAACATGCGGCCAACTGTTTCCTGTCGCTCAAGATTTCCTACATCAATGCCCTCTCGGTCATTTGCGAGGCGGCCGGGGCGAACATTCAGGAAGTCGCCAACGGGATTGGCATGGACGCCCGCATTGGCCGTCAGTTTCTGGATGCCTCCCTGGGATTCGGCGGCAGTTGCTTTCCCAAAGACCTGAGCGCGTTCATCAAGATCAGCGAGCAGTTGGGGTACGATTTTGCCCTATTGAAGGACGTCCAGCAGATCAACGCCCAGCAAATGGACCGGTTCGTCAAGAAGATCAACGAAACCCTCTGGGTGCTCAAGGACAAGAAAATCGGGGTGCTGGGCTTGGCGTTCAAGCAGAACACGGACGATGTCCGCATGTCGCCCGCCATCGATTTATGCCAGCGGCTCAAGAAGGAAGGCGCCCATCTGCGGGTGCACGATCCCAAAGCCATGGAAAAGGCGAAGGCGGTGCTCAAGGATGTCACTTTCGTAGCCGACATGAACGAGGTGGCGGACGGGTGCGACGCCCTGATTATCGCGACCGAATGGCCGGAATTCAAGAAGCTCGATATCGAGAAAGCCCGGAAAGTGATGACCCATCCCATCATGTTCGATGGCCGCAACCTGTTCGATGTCGCCGAAATGGAACAGATGGGTTTCATTTACAAGAGCATCGGACGCTAAGGAGCCCGGTCGCGTTTGGCGTCATCGTGCAAGCCTCGATCATCGAAGTGGCGGCGGGATTGGTTTTTCGCGAGGGACGCCTGCTCCTCACCCAGCGCCAGGCGGGCGATCATTTGGGCGGTCTGTGGGAGTTTCCCGGCGGCAAGCGACACGCTGACGAGACCTTTGAGCAATGTCTGCGCCGGGAATTGGAGGAGGAACTGGGCATCTGGGTGGAAGTCGGATCGCTCTTCGAGGCGATCGATTGGGCCTATCCTGAAAAGACGGTCCACCTGCGGTTTTACCGTTGTCTCTGGCGTCAGCATGAGCCCCGGCTCCTGGAATGCCAGGCGATAGCCTGGGTGGGACCGGAGCAATTAGGCCTCTACCCATTCCCCGCCGCCGACGCGCGGCTGCTGGATCGGCTTAGAAACACCCCGGAGATTTGGCTTTGACGCTGCCAAGCCAGAAGCGACAAAACGAACCGGAACTCAGTTGCGAACCTGGCGGCAAACTCCTCACAGTTTACCGTAAGCCGCTTCGACCACCTGACGGAAGTTGTTTTCGGCGATGTCGATAATGCCCATTTCGCGACGGGCATTTTCCTCCGAATCGCTGGCGTGGGCGGCGTTGACCATGATGGTTTGACCGAATTCGCGGCGAATGGATCCCGGCGGGGCTTTGGAGGGATCCGTGGGACCCAGGACGGCGCGGATTTTATTGACGGCGTCGGGCCCTTCATAAACCAGGGCGATGCATTTCTCCGTGCCAGGCTGGTTTAGCGTGATTTTGTCGCATTCAGCCGGGGTGCGCCCGGACATGAATTTGATGATGTTATCGAACTGGCTGTCGCCAAAGAGAGGACACAACTGTTTCCCGAGTTTCTTGGCTTCGGCGTCAGGCACTTTGAACTTGAACTCCGCTTCCAGGGCGGCTTTGGCCCGGCTGGCCACGACGTCGGCCAACTTGGTGCGCAGCACTTCGAGCACCGGACCGTAAAACTCCAGCGCCTGAGCCACGCTCATTCGGTGGACTTTGATGCCGACAATGAAAAGCCCGGTGCGCGAGAAAAAGTCGATCACATTGCCGGGACGACCGGTGGGAAAACGAAAATTGTCGGGCTTGATGAGCACCAGGGTGCGTTGCGGTTTCAGGCCTTTTCCATAGGGGATCGTGTTTTCCAGCACGCCGCCATCCTGATCCGAATAGCGCGCCCACAGCTTCATTTTCTGCTGGGCCTCTTCCACATCGGGCGCAGCGAGAACGGCGGGTTCGAAATATTGAACCCTTTTTTGGGCGTCAAAGACCAGATCGCCGTAGGTATCCCGGATGGACTCGCCGCCCGAACGATCCAAAGAAAAATTCCCGATCACGGAGCGGATTTTGTGGACGGCATCCTCGCCGCTGAACAACAGCATCATGGCCCGCTTGCGTCTTTGGCTTTTGGGATCGGGCGCGAATCTAACCCGCACATAGTCGCGGATCAACTCCTGGATCCGGCGGTCCTGGGGATCGTGCGCCGACACCACATTCGAGGCGTAATCCTCGATGAGCTTCTGGCTGGGGGCAAACATGCGCGCACCGGCCAGTTCCAGGCCGGTTCTCGTGATCAATCGGGTCAAGATTCCACCGGTGCGGGATTTCTGCAGGGAATAGGGCGTAATGATGGCGTAAGCAAGTTCCTGGGACATAAAAAAACCTTAAGACACCGAAGCGGACGAGGAAGGTTCAGCCGGCGTTGCCGGAATCACGGGAACTTTGCCGCCGATGATCTTGAACATGACGGCGCCACACGAAGGGCACTTTCCTTTGATGGCCTTCCGGCCATTCTTCATGAGCTCTTCGACAGCCTCGACAATTTCCTTTTTTGCTTTGCACTTAACGCAATAACCTTCGGCCATAAAAATTTCCCGACGGTGGCGCTTCAGACACCACCGTAGTACTTACCCTAGCTTAGGGATCCCACCACGGCAACGTCAACTGGGAAAACCATCCTGTTTCAGAGCGATTTTGGGGGAGGAAAACCCAAAAAACCGCCCCGAGGCAGGAAAGCCATCGGGGTGGTAACGAATCTATAACTCCCTAATAATTAATTACTTATTTAGTTAAGAATTTATGGATGGTCGTTTGTTTGAAGGTTTGGCCCGGGCGGAGAACCGCCGACGGGAAACCGGGCTGGTTGATCGAGTCGGGGAAATGATCAGCTTCCATGCAGAAGGCGTAATGTTGCTTGTAAACGACTCCGCCTTTGCCCTTGAGGGTGCCATCCAGGAAGTTGCCGGTGTAGAACTGGAGACCGGGTTCGGTGGTGCGGATTTCCAGCACGCGACCCGTTTTGGGCTCATAGACGCGCGCCGCCAGGGCCAGTTTTTTGCCGCCGCTGTTCAGCACATAATTGTGATCGTAGCCTTGCGGATCGTTGGTGAGCTGTTGGATCCTCGAACCGATCGGCAGGGGCTTGGTGAAGTCCATCACGGTGCCCTTGACGGGGGCCAGTTCGCCGGTGGGGATCAGCGTGGCATCGACGGGAGTGTAGCGGTTCGCCGCCAGCATGACTTCGTGACCGAGAATGTCGCCGGCAGCGGCGCCCGCCAGGTTGAAGTAGCTATGGTTGGTCAGATTCACTGGCGTCGCCTGGTCGGTGGTGGCCGTGTAATCGATCCGCAACTCGTTCTTGTCGGTCAGGGTATAAACCACCGTGACCGCCAGATTGCCAGGATAGCCTTCCTCGCCATCGCGGCTCAAATAGGTGAATTTGACGCTGGCGCCTTGGGTGGTTGTCACGGGTTCGGCCTGCCATACGACCTTGTCGAAGCCCTTCAATCCTCCGTGCAGGTGATTGGGACCATTATTGGTCGCCACGGTGTAGGATTTGCCATCGAGGGTGAATTTGCCTTTGGCGATGCGGTTGGCCACTCGGCCGATGGTCGCCCCGAAAAAAGGATGTCCGGCCAGGTACTGATCGAGGTTATCGAAACCCAGCACGATGTCGCCGAGGTTGCCATGGCGGTCCGGAACGTGAAGTTCCGTCATGATGGCGCCGTAGGTGATGACTTTAGCCACCACGCCTTGGGCATTGGTTAAGGTATAGAGGTCAATGACGGTGCCGTCGGGCAGTTTGCCGTAAGTGGATTTTTGAACCGAGGCCTGCCGGCGCTTTTCCTTGGAGGATTCAGGGGCGCCCAGGGCTATCGTGGCAGACAGCCATACCGCCATCGGGATCGCAACCAAACTGAATGGATTCATAGGTTTGTTCTTTCGGGTTTAACGCAACTTAAAACACCGGCATCCAGGCCGGGATTTGCGCCGCAGTGTAGTCAACCCTCCGCGAAAGGCAATGCCTTTGGCGACAGAATCGACATGCTTTGGTCAAGAATAGGTATCGGAAGCGGGCCAGGAATGGGCTACCCTTCGCCGCCGAGATACTTATTTAATGGCGGGTTAATCCAACTGAAGGCAAGCTAAGTTTATGCAAATTAAATCCAAAACACGCGTTGCGCTGGCCGCCTTGGCTCTGGCCGCCGCCCGGGTCATCGTCACGGCCGCTCCGGCGCCGGAAATGAAGCCGGTCGCACTGGCCATCGCTCCCGGACCGTTCCAGGGCACGTTTGAATCGCTGACGAATTACCATTGCCCCGAATGGTTCCGGGACGCCAAGTTCGGCATCTGGGCTCACTGGGGGCCGCAGGCGGTGCCCATGGACGGCGACTGGTACGCCCGGGGGATGTACGAGGAGGGCAACGGCCATTACAAACATCACCTGGCGAACTACGGGCACCCCTCGACGAACGGCTACAAGGACATCATCCCCTTGTGGAAGGCCGAGAAGTGGGATCCCGACCGGCTGATGGCGCTCTACCAGAAAGCCGGCGCGAAATATTTTGTCAGCATGGGCTCGCATCACGATAACTTCTTCCTGTGGAACTCGCAGCTCCACAAATGGAATTCAGTCAATATGGGACCCAAGCGCGACGTCGTCGGGGATTGGCAAAAAGCGGCCAAGAAATACGGCTTGCGCTTCGGTGTTTCCGAGCACCTGGGCGCCAGCTTCACCTGGTTCCAAAGCAGTCATCGGGCGGACAAGAACGGCCCCCTGGCGGGCGTGCCCTACGATGGCGCGGATCCGAAATACCAGGATCTCTATCATTTTCCCGCCCAACCCGACGACAAGGGTTGGTACAGCAAAGATCCGC